>NZ_JBYCKY010000222.1:0-15437 GCF_057473605.1 Mycobacterium sp. TH-M82
TGGCCGACTTCCTCTTCGACGACGAGCGGGCCATGGTGCGCATCGACATGAGCGAGTACGGCGAGAAGCACTCGGTGGCTCGGCTGGTCGGCGCACCGCCGGGCTACGTCGGCTACGACCAGGGCGGCCAGCTCACCGAAGCGGTGCGCCGCCGGCCCTACACGGTGGTGCTCTTCGACGAGGTGGAGAAGGCTCATCCGGACGTGTTCGACGTGCTGCTGGCCGTGCTCGACGAGGGTCGGCTCACCGACGGGCAGGGCCGCACCGTCGACTTCCGCAACACCATCCTGGTCCTGACCTCCAATCTGGGCTCGGGCGGCAGCGACGAGCAGGTGATGGCGGCGGTGCGTGCCACGTTCAAGCCGGAGTTCATCAACCGGCTGGACGACGTGCTGATCTTCGACGCCCTCAACCCCGACGATCTGGTGCACATCGTCGATATCCAACTCAAGCAGCTGGATAAGCGGTTGGCGCAGCGTCGCTTGCAGCTCGATGTCTCGCCGGCAGCCAAGGAATGGCTGGCCCAACGCGGCTTCGACCCGGTCTACGGCGCCCGGCCGCTGCGCCGGCTGGTCCAACAGGCCATCGGAGACCAGCTGGCCAAGATGCTCTTGGCCGGCAAGGCGCACGACGGCGACACCGTTGCAGTCAACGTCAGCGCGGACGGCGAGTCACTGACCCTGGGCTGACGACCCCGCTCGGATTGACAGCCGTGACGCGGCTCGGTAGCTTGGCGGCCACCAAGAAAGCATTCCGGTTGTCGTTACCGCTGCGGTTCGGCGGGGGGTCTGTCGTGTCAAGTCGTCAACGCCGCGTCGGTCGAGCGGTCAGTGCAGGTGCCGCCGGGGCGTTTCTCGCCTCGCAGCTTTTGGGGGCGGCCCCGCTGGCCGTGGCGCCGGACGCGCATGCCGACATCGAGGACCTGATCCAGCCCATCATCGAGGCCATCGCCCAGGCCGCCGCGGCTGCGGCACCGGCCGTCTCCGACGCGTCGACGACCGCCGATGCGTCGACGACCGCCAGCATCCCGCTGACCATGGAGGCCGGCACCAGGGCGGTGGCCGACATCTCGGTGGGCGACGGGACGCAGGTCCCGGTCCTGGTCGACACCGGGTCCGAGGGCCTCGTCTTGCCCTGGTACGACATCGGCCTGCAGGACCTCGGCTTCCCGACGAACATCGGCATCGGCGCCTACACCAGCGGGGTGGACTACCTCTACGTCACGGTCCCGACGACAGTGGACTTCGGGAACGGGATCGTCACCGGACAGACCGATGTCGACGCCGAGCTGTTCAGCTGGCCGGCAAACCTTTCGGACCTGTTCAACCCCGCGTACTACAGCTTGACGGGCTTGTTCGCCCCCGCCGATATCGACGGCTTCCTGGGCATCGGGCCCAATGCCGAGCTCCCGAGCACCACCAGCCCGGTCGAGGCGCTGCCGGGCGATCTGAACCAGGGCGTACTCATCGACGAGGAGAACGACACGCTGCAGTTCGGCCCGAACCCGCTGACCGGGTCCGAAGTGTATTCGGTCGACGGATCGCCGAATGCCACCGTGTACGTGTCGATCGACGGCGCAGCGCCGCAGAAGGTTCCCGCGGTCATCGACTCCGGCGGCGCGTACGGCAGCATGCCGTCGTCGCTGCTGGCCAGCGCCGGGGTCACGCCGAACGCCGACGGGGATGTGCCGAACGGAACGACCATCGACGTCTACAACGCCGAGGGCCAGCTGCTGTACGTCGACGACGTCGAGGACGGGGACGGCCCGACGGTGGTGTCGGGATCGACGATGAACACCGGGTACTGGCCCTTCATCGAGCGGCCGGTGTACATCTCCAACAGCCCCTCCGGTGTCGGTACCACGTACTTCGGCACCCCCTATCCCCCCAGCAGCTGAGGCGGGCGTCCCCCTCCGGCGCTGACCCGCCGTCGTCGCGCGTCCCTGGGCGTCTCGATGCACGGTTGTGACCTGCTCGCATTCGTCCATCCCGGCTGCGAGCGGATACGCTAGGAGCAATGGTCCCGCTCTGGTTCACGCTGTCGGCGCTGTGTTTCGTCGGCGCCGGCGTGCTGCTCTACGTCGACATCGACCGGCGCCGCGGGCGCGACCGGCGTCGTCGGTCGTGGGCCCGGTCGTACGGTTTCGACTACGAACCGGAGTCCACCCAGATCCTGCAACGCTGGAAGCGCGGTGTGATGTCGACGGTGGGCGACATCCCGGCGCGCAACGTGGTGCTGGGTCAGATCCGCGGCGAGGCGGTGTACATCTTCGACCTGGACGAAGTCGCGACAGTGATCGCGCTGCACCGCAAGATCAGCACCAATGTCGTCATCGATCTGCGGCTCAAGGGACTCAAAGAGCCACGGGAGAACGACATCTGGCTGCTCGGCGCTATCGGCGCGCGGATGGTGTACTCCACCAACCTCGACGCGGCCCGGCGAGCCTGCGACCGGCGGATGGTCACCTTCGCCCACACCGCGTCGGACTGCGCCGAGATCATGTGGAACGAGCAGAACTGGACCCTGGTTGCCATGCCGATCACCAGCGCCCGCGCCGAGTGGGACGAAGGCCTGCGGGTCGTGCGCCAGTTCAACGATCTGCTGCGGGTGTTGCCGCCGGCGCCGCAGCGACCGCCGCTGACGGAGTCGGTGCAGCGCCGCAACGCGGCGCCGGGCCGGCCGGTGCCGCCGGCCGCGCAGTCAGAGTCACCGGCCGGCCGCGAGTCGGCGCGTCGTGAGTTGCCACGCTCCGAGCCCCGCCGGGCCGCGAGCACCCGGGCCGACTCCGTCGCGCCGCGTCCGCCGACGAGCCGCAACGGTCGGCAGGCACCGCACTACCAGCGCTGATACTCTTCCAACCCACTGCCCTCGGCTCCGCCGCGCTGGCGATCGCCGCTACGCTGTCGGTCATGTTGCCCCCCGCAGCCAACACGGCCTTGATCACCGGGCCCACCTCGGGGCTGGGCGCCGGTTTCGCCCGGCGTTACGCCGCGGACGGTTATGACCTGGTGCTGGTCGCCCGCGACGAAGATCGGCTGGCCCGGCTGGCCGCCGAACTGCGCGACGCGCACGGCCGCGCCGTCGAGGTTTTGCCCGCCGACCTCGCCGACGCCGCCGGTCGGGCCGACGTCGCCCAGCGGCTGGCCGCCGGAGTGCAGGTGTTGGTGAACAACGCCGGCTTCGGCACCACCGGCGAATTCTGGACAGCCGATCCCGCGTTGCTGCAGGCACAGCTCGACGTCAATGTGACCGCGGTGATGCAGCTGACCCGGGCCGCGCTGCCCGCCATGCTCGACGCCGGCACCGGCACCGTGGTCAACGTGGCCAGCATGGCTGGGCTGCTGTCCGGGCGGGGGTCGACGTACTCTGCATCGAAGGCCTGGGTGGTGTCGTTTACCGAGGGTTTGGCCGGCGGGCTGGTCGGCACCGGCGTGAGCGTGCACGCGGTGTGCCCGGGGTACGTGTACACCGAATTCCATCAGCGCGCCGGGATCGATGTCACAGGCGTCCCGTCGTTCATGTGGCTGAAGGTCGACGATGTGGTCTCGGCCAGCCTGGCCGGCATCGCCCGCGGCAAAGTGATCAGCATCCCCGGTCTGCAGTACAAGGCGCTGGCCACCGCCGGACGGCTGGTGCCGCGCGGCCTGGAGCGATTCATGGTGAAGACCTTCGGCCGGGGCCGTGGCCGCACCTAGGCCCTCGTGACCGGGCGCGCTGAGCATCCCGGGCCCACCGAATGGGGCACACCGGCGCCCGGCGTCGGCCCGTGGCCGGCCGACCCGCCGGCCGACCCGCGGTACGACCCGGCGTTGTTGCGCGAGGGCGATGCCCGCAACGTCGTCGACGCCTACCGGTACTGGACCCGCGAAGCGATCGTCGCCGACATCGACCGGCGTCGACACCCGCTGAACATCGCGATCGAGAACTTCGGCTACGACGCCAACATCGGCTCGGTGGTGCGCACCGCCAACGCGTTCGCAGTGCACACCGTGCACATCGTCGGACGCCGGCGGTGGAACCGGCGCGGCGCCATGGTCACCGACCGCTACCAGCGGCTGCGCCATCACGACAGCATGACCGAATTGCTGGATTTCGCCGCCGACGCCGGGTTGGCGGTGGTGGCGGTGGACAACGTGCCCGGGTCGGCGCGACTGGAGCAGACCTCGCTGCCGCGGGACTGCCTGATGGTGTTCGGTCAGGAGGGTTCCGGGGTCAGCGACCACGCTCGCACAGGAGCGGACCTGACGGTGTCCATCGCTCAGTTCGGCTCGACCCGCAGTGTCAACGTGGGCGTCGCGGCCGGAATAGCGATGCACACCTGGATCACCCAGCACGCCAATATCGACAGTGCCTGGTGACTCGACGGCTCCTGACTCGGTATCACCCGGCAGTCTCGTGTGGTACCCGAGTGTGCCGGTGACGCTCCGGCCTCGATACGGACATACCCTGAGTCCGGCACAGCGCATCAACGCTCAACTCCACAGCGTGACATGAACCTTCGGTCGGAACCGCGTCACTCCAACCCCGGTGCCACGGATCATCGCCTGTATGCACCGCGGAGTGGTGATGAAACGAACCAGCTCCGATACCGCGGGTTGGCGGACATCTGGCGGCAGTGTCAACGCGCGCCACTCACCCGACGCCGGTAGCCCGGCCGCGCCCACACAGACCAGCCGGCGGTCGGCGAGATCCTTGGCCACCGCGAAGTTGATCGCCAGCGTGACACCACCGACGCGTCGTACCTGTTCGAGTGCGGCCGCGTCGCTTTGGAAGATACGCTGCCGTGACTCCGGTATCGCCAAATCACGCAGTATGACCGCGATCTCGCCGTCCACGCTTCCTGCCGACGGTCCGAGCATCCAATCCTGTTCGCGTAGCGGCGTCGAGGCCGCCGCCCCGCTCCGCGCCAGCGGGTTGTCCGGTGCGGCGACCGCGATGATCTGATATTTCAGAAACGGCCGTACGGACAGCGAACCCTCGGGGCCGGTTTGGCTTTCGCTGACCGGACCGATGGCGATATCGACGGCGCGCGCCACGATCAGGTCGGTGAACGCGTCGGTCGGCTCCACGCTCAACTCGACGGACAGGTCGTCGGCCCTCGACGAGAACAGCTCGATCAGACCGGGTGCGGCGTGTTCGGCGAAGGCACTGGACGTGGCGATACGCAGCAGTCGGCGACCGTGCGCAGCCTCGCTCACCTCTATTGCTGTTTGTCGTTGCAGGCCAAGGATTTCCACCGCCCGGCTGGCCAGCCGAATTCCGCCGGGGGTGAATGCCAACCCGGCATGGGTCTTGGTGAACAGGGTGTCGTGGAGTTCTTTTCGCAGTGCGGCGACATGCATCGACACACCCGCGTCGGACATGCCGAGCTCTGCTGCCGCTGCTCGCACCGAGCACAGGCGAACCACCGCCGAGTACGCCCGGAGCTGAGCTGGGGTCATGAAAATGAGCCTACGCTGGGATCTGTGCGGGACGTGCTCACCGACTTGATGGCGATCTGGGAGGCGGGTGGGGTCGCCGGTGTCGCGACGGTGGTTCAGACATTCCAATCAGCGCCGCGCACACCGGGTGCGGCGATGGTGGTGGGTCCGGACGGATCGGTCAGCGGGTCGGTATCCGGCGGCTGCGTCGAGGGCGCGGTCTACGAACTCGCGGCGGAGGTGGTGCGCACCGAGGCGCCCCGGCTGGAGCGTTACGGGGTCAGCGACGACGACGCGTTCGCGGTCGGCCTGATCTGCGGGGGTGTGATGAACATCTTCGTCGAGGCGATCTCCCGGGACACCTTCCCGGAGCTGCGGTCGGTGGCCGACGACATCGAGGCGCATCGCCCGGTCGTGGTCGCAACGGTCATCGCCCATCCCGACCCCGCGTTGGTGGGCCGCCGGCTGGTCGTCCGGCCTGACACGATGATCGGCACATTGGGCACCCAGCGCATCGACGCCGTCGTCACCGACGATGCGCGCGGTCTGCTCGCGGTGGGCCGCAGCGACGTCCGCACCTACGGACTGGACGGTCAGCGCCTCGACGGGGGCGTCGAAGTCTTCGTCTGCAGCTACGCACCGCGCCCGCGCCTGCTGGTGTTCGGCGCGACCGACTTTGCCGCTGCGCTCGCTCGCGAGGGCTCGTTCCTGGGTTACCGGGTCACCGTCTGCGACGCCCGGCCGGTCTTCGCGACGTCGAGGCGCTTTCCCACCGTCGACGAGGTCGTCGTCGACTGGCCGAACCACTACCTGGCGGCTCAGGCCGCCGCCGGCGCGATCGACCGGCACACGGTGATCTGCGTGCTCACCCACGATCCGAAGTTCGACGTGCCGCTGCTCGAAGTCGCGCTGCGCCTGCCCGAGGTCGGCTACATCGGCGCCATGGGTTCGCGGCGCACGCACTCCGACCGGGTGCAACGGCTGCGCGACGCCGGGCTGACCGATTCCGAGTTGAGCCGGTTGGCCAGCCCGATCGGGCTGGACCTCGGTGCCCGCACCCCCGAGGAGACCGCCGTCTCGATCGCCGCCGACATCATCGCCCGGCGCTGGGGCGGCCACGGCAAGCGGTTGGCCGACACCAGCGGGCGTATCCACCACGACCCGATGGCGACCAGGGCCGGCAGGGGCGGGGGAATTCAGTGATCGCTTAACCGGCCGTTGACACCCTGGTCAACCGGGCCAACACTGGGACTTCGGTCGGCTTTTCATAGCTCTTCAAGGTTGATGTGGAGTGATCACATGCAGGTACCCGGCCCGTTTGAGTACGAGCGTGCGAACAGCGTCGATCACGCGGTCGGTTTGCTGGACCGGCTGGGTGATGGTGCGATGATCGTCGCAGGCGGGCACAGCCTGCTGCCGATGATGAAACTGCGGATCGCCAACCCGGAATACCTGATCGACATCAACGACCTGGCACCGGAGCTGGGCTACGTCGATGCGGAAGGCACCGACCCGACGCTGGTCCGCATCGGCGCCATGACGCGACATCGCGAACTGCTGGACTCCGACGCGCTCGCGCGGGTGTGTCCAATCTTCGCCGACGCCGAGCGGGTGATCGCCGATCCCGTGGTGCGAAACCGCGGCACCCTCGGGGGTTCCCTGTGCCAGGCGGACCCCGCCGAGGATCTGGTGACCGTGTGCACCGTGCTGGGTACCCGTTGCGTCGCCCGCGGTCCGGCGGGCGAACGCGAGATCGCGATGGACGACTTCTTGACCGGACCGTATGAGACTGCGCTGGCACACAACGAGGTCCTCGTCGAAGTGCGGATTCCGGTCCGGTCCCATACGTCCAGCGCGTATGCGAAGGTGGAACGCCGGGTCGGTGACTGGGCGGTCACCGCCGCCGGTGCCGCGGTCACCCTCGACGGCGGCTCCATCACGGCCGCCAGGATCGGGCTGACCGCGGTCAATCCGGATGCCGCCGCGCTGGCCGCGGTGTCCGAAACGCTGGTTGGCCGCTCGGCTACCGAGGAGGTGTTCGCCGACGTCGGCCGCCGTGCCGCCGAGGTCTGCGAACCGGTGACCGACATGCGTGGCACCGCCGACTACAAGCGCCACCTGGCCTCCGAGTTGACCGTCCGCACGTTGCGGACGGCGGTCGAACGGGCGCAACGGGCGCGCAACATCCCCGAGCCGGAAGGTAGCTGACCATGCAGGTAACCATGACCGTCAACGGCGAGCAGGTGACCGCCGACGTCGAACCCCGCCTGCTGCTGGTGCACTTCCTGCGGGATCAGCTCGGGCTCACCGGAACCCACTGGGGATGCGACACCAGCAACTGCGGAACCTGTGTGGTGGAGGTGGACGGCGAGCCGGCGAAGTCGTGCACCATGCTCGCGGCCATGGCCAGCGGGCACAGTGTGCGCACCGTCGAAGGTCTCGAAGTTGACGGTCAGCTCGACCCGATCCAGGAAGGGTTCATGCACTGCCACGGGCTGCAGTGCGGTTTCTGCACCCCGGGAATGATGATCACCGGGCGAAACCTACTGGACCACAATCCCGATCCGGACGAGGACACCATCCGGGAGGCCATCTCGGGACAGATCTGCCGGTGCACCGGCTACACCACCATCGTGCGGTCCATCCAGTGGGCCGCCCGCCATCCCCGGGATTCGCGAGCGACGACCGAGGTCACCTCGTGACCACCACCGAGGCCCGGCCGGCATCACCGGAAGACACCGCCGACAACGACCAGAAGCCGTGCGGCTACGGCCGGATGATGCGCAAGGAGGATCCGCGCTTCATCCGCGGCCGCGGCATCTACGTCGATGACATCCAACTGCCCGGCATGTTGCACCTGGCGATCCTGCGCTCACCGTTCGCGCACGCCCGGATCGCGAACATCGACACCTCGGCCGCGCAAGCGCATCCGAAGGTCAAGGCGGTGATCACCGGCGCCGACCTCGCGGAGAAGAGCCTGGCCTGGATGCCGACCCTGGCCAACGACGTGGAAGCGGTGCTGGCCACTGACAAGGTGCGGTTCCAGGGTCAGGAGGTGGCGTGCGTCGTCGCCGAGGACCGCTACTCCGCCCGCGACGCGCTGGAGTTGATCGACGTCGACTACGACCCCCTCGACCCGGTGATCGACGCCCGCAAGGCGCTGGATCCCAGCACCCCGGTGATCCGCGACGACCTGGACGGCAAGACCGACAACCATTGCTTCGATTGGGAGACCGGCGATGCGAAGGCCGCCGAAGCGGCCTTCGCCCAGGCCGATGTCGTGGTCAAACAGGAGATGGTCTACCCGCGGGTGCACCCGGCGCCGATGGAGACCTGTGGCGCGGTCGCCGACATGGACCCGGTGAGCGGAAAACTCACGCTGTGGTGCACTACGCAGGCACCGCACGCCCACCGCACCCTGTACGCGCTGGTGGCCGGTCTGCCCGAACACAAGATCCGGATCATCTCACCGGACATCGGCGGCGGGTTCGGCAACAAGGTGCCGATCTACCCGGGTTATGTGTGCGCGGTGGTGGCTTCGCTGCTGCTGGGTAAACCCGTCAAATGGACCGAGGACCGCAGCGAGAACCTGACGTCGACGTGCTTCGCCCGCGACTACATCATGGTCGGCGAGATCGCCGCCACCAAAGATGGCAAGATCCTGGCGGTACGTTCCCACGTGCTGGCCGACCAGGGCGCGTTCAACGCTCAGGCCGCGCCGACCAAGTACCCCGCCGGGTTCTACGGGGTGTTCTGCGGCAGCTATGACCTGGAAGCCGCCTACTGTCACATGACGGCGGTCTACAGCAACAAGGCGCCGGGCGGGGTGGCGTATGCCTGTTCGTTCCGCATCACCGAGGCGGTGTACCTGGTGGAGCGCATGGTCGACTGTCTGTCCTACGAGCTGAAGATGGATCCCGCCGAACTGCGGCTACGGAACCTGTTGAAACCAGAGCAGTTTCCCTACACCACCAAGACCGGCTGGGTCTACGACTCCGGTGACTATGAGACCACCATGCGCAAAGCCATGGACATGATCGGCTACGACGCGCTGCGGGCCGAGCAAAAACAGCGGCGTGAACGCGGCGAACTGATGGGCATCGGCATGTCGTTCTTCACCGAGGCAGTGGGCGCCGGTCCGCGCAAGGACATGGACATCCTCGGCCTGGGCATGGCCGACGGCTGCGAGCTCCGGATACACCCGACCGGCAAAGCGGTTGTGCGACTGTCGGTTCAGACCCAGGGCCAGGGCCATGAGACGACGTTCGCGCAGATCGTTTCCGAGGAGCTCGGCATCCCGCCCGACGACATCGAGGTGGTGCACGGCGACACCGACCAAACACCGTTCGGGTTGGGCACTTACGGCAGCCGGTCCACGCCGGTGTCCGGCGCGGCCGCGGCGCTGGTGGCACGCAAGATCCGGGACAAGGCCAAGATCATCGCCTCCGGCATGCTCGAGGTATCGGTCGCCGACCTGGAATGGCAGAAGGGCTCCTTTCACGTCAAGGGTGACCCGTCGGCATCGGTGACGATCGCCGACATCGCGATGCGTGCCTACGGCGCCGGGGATCTGCCCGACGGCATCGAGGGCGGGTTGGACGCCGAGGTCTGCTACAACCCGTCGAACCTGACCTACCCGTACGGTGCGTACTTCTGCGTGGTCGACGTGGACCCGGGCACCGGGGTGGTCAAGGTGCGTCGCTTCCTGGCCGTCGACGACTGCGGTACCCGGATCAACCCGATGATCATCGAGGGCCAGGTGCACGGCGGTATCGTCGACGGCATCGGGATGGCGTTGATGGAGATGATCGCTTTCGACTCCGACGGCAACTGCTTGGGCGGATCGCTGATGGACTACCTCATCCCCACCGCGATGGAGGTGCCCCATCTGGAGACCGGCCACACCGTGACACCGTCACCGCACCACCCGATCGGCGCCAAAGGTGTTGGCGAGTCGGCCACCGTCGGCTCGCCGCCCGCAGTGGTCAACGCGGTGATCGACGCATTGGCACCGTTCGGGGTGCGCCATGCCGACATGCCCCTGACGCCGTCGCGGGTGTGGGAGGCGATGCAGGGCCGGGGGGAGCCGCCTTACTAGAGAGGTGGCGACGATGACGAAGATCAGTGAGCGCGCCGAACAGCTGGCGCGAACTCGGGTGCCGTTCGTGCACGCGACCGTGGTGCGGGCCCAGCAGCCGACGTCCGCGCGGGCCGGCGATGAGGCCATCCTGTTGGCGGACGGGACGATCGAGGGCTTCCTCGGCGGTCAGTGCGCACAGATCTCGGTGCGCAAGGCCGCACTCGGAGTGCTGCAGGCCGGCGAAAGTGTGTTACTGCGCGTGTTGCCCGACGGCGAGCTGCACTTTCCGGAAGCCCCAGGTGCCAGTGTCATCGTCAACCCGTGCCTGTCCAGTGGGGCGCTGGAGATCTATCTGGCGCCGCGACTGCCGGCGCCGCTGATCCGGATCTGCGGCGCCACACCTATCGCGGACGCGCTCGGGTTGTTCTGCGAGGCGCTCGGCTACGAGGTTCGGCGAGACGACGCCGGCGAGGCTGAGCCGCCGGCCACCGCGGTGGTGATCGCCAGCCTGGGCGGATCTGAAGCCGCGATGATCCGCGCGGCGCTGGACGCCGGTGCCGGCTACATCGGCCTGGTGGCCAGCAAGGTCCGCGGTGCCGCGGTCCTCGACGAACTCACCCCGTCGAGTGCCGAACGGGCTCGGATCCATACCCCGGTCGGCCTGGCTATTGGCGCGAAGACCCCAGCCGAGATCGCGGTGTCGATCGTCGCGGAGCTCATCGCGACGCTCCGCAGCGGCGAACTGACTGTCGCCGGTGCCGTCGCTGACGTTAGCGCCGTCACCGAGGCGGTCGACCCGGTGTGCGGCATGACGGTGGTGGTCGGGCCGGCCACTGAGTACCTCCGGATGGGTGGCGAAGACTACTGGTTCTGCGCTTCGGGGTGTCGCAGGGCATTCGCGGAGCAGCGCCGATGACCGCCGCGGAGGTTACCGGTGTCGTGTTGGCAGCCGGTGCCTCCCGGCGCCTCGGCACGCCGAAACAGGTGCTGCCGTACCGAGACACCACGGTGCTGGGTGCGACCCTCGACCTCGCCCGCTGGTGCGGCTTCGACCAGATCATTGTCACCCTGGGTGGTGCCGAACATGCGGTCCGCGACGCTGTCCGCCTGGACGGGGTCGACGTCGTCGTGGTCGAGGACTTCGGCAGCGGCTGCTCGGCGTCGCTGCGGGTGGCGCTCGATCGCGTGGACCCCGGCGCAGCCGGGATCGTGTTGCTGCTCGGCGACCAACCCGGGGTCGCGGCGGCGACTGTGCGCTCGCTGGTCACCGAAGGCGAAGACCACCCGGTCGTCGTCTGCCGCTACACCGACGGCTTCGGACACCCTTTCTGGTTCAGCCGCAGCGTCTTCGGCGAGCTCGCGCAACTGCACGGCGACAAGGGTGTCTGGAAGCTCGTGCACTCCGGACGCATCGCGATGCATGAGCTCGCGGTAGACGCGACGGTCCCGGTGGACGTCGACACGTGGGCCGACTATCGCCGGCTGGTCGAATCGGGGTCGCCGTGACATCGCCCACCGGGTTCACCGGCGTCGACGACGTGGTGCATCGCTTTGACGCGGAGAACTTCCTGCTGGACACCGGAACCGCGTCCGCGATCTATCTGGCGGCCGCACTGCACCGCCCGCTGCTGCTGGAGGGGGAGCCCGGAGTGGGCAAGACAACAGCCGCGAAAACCCTTGCCGCGGTCCTGGGTACTCCGCTGATCCGATTGCAGTGCTACGAGGGACTGACCGCCAGCGAGGCGCTCTACGACTGGAATTACCAACGGCAGCTGCTGAACATCCGGATCGCCGAGGCGGGTCACGCCGTAATCGACGAATCCGACTTGTACACCGAGACATATCTGGTGGACCGGCCCATCCTGCAATGTGTGCGCTATCGGGGGCCGAAGCCGCCGGTGCTGCTAATCGACGAAATCGACCGTGCTGACGACGAATTCGAGGCGCTGCTGCTGGAATTCCTCGGTGAGGCCGCGGTGACCGTGCCCGAACTGGGAACCTTTGTCGCGGAGCGGCCACCGATCGCGGTGCTGACGTCGAATCGCAGCCGCGATCTGCACGACGCGCTGCGACGACGATGCCTCTACCACTGGATCGACTACCCGGAGCCGTCGCGAGCCGTGGCGATCGTGCGGCGCACGGTGCCCGGCGCGGCAGTGCCGCTGATCGAAAGCGCGACCCAGTTCGTCGGTGCGGTACGCAGCCTGGACCTCGATAAGCCGCCCGGCGTGGCGGAGACCATCGACTGGGTCGCCGCGTTGGTCGCGCTCGGGGTGGCAGACGTGGTCGCGGCGCACAGCACGGATGCTTTCGCCAGCCTGGGCGCACTGGCGAAAACCCCGGACGACCGCGACATCATCGCCCAGGCATTCACCGACTCCAGCACGTCAGCCGCCGGTTGAGAGGGAACACCCATGAAGATCGCCAACGAGTTCACCGTCAATGCGCCCGTCGAGCGGGCCTGGGATGTGCTGTCCGACCTTGAGCAGGTCATCCCGTTGATGCCGGGAGCCCGACTGGTGGGTCGCGACGGCGCGGACTTCGTCGGTGCAGTGAAGGTCAAAGTCGGACCGGTGACCAGTGAATTCACCGGGAAGGCGCGGTTTCTCGAACGAGATGCCGAACAGCACCGCGCGGTGATCAGCGGACGCGGCAAAGAATCCCGGGGCAGCGGCAACGCGTCCGCCACGGTCACCACCCAGCTGCACGAGACAGGTGAGCGCACCCGGGTGACCGTCGACACCGACCTGAAGATCGTCGGCAAGCTCGCGCAGTTCGGCAGTGGAACGCTGCAGCAGATTTCAGAGAAGCTGCTCGGCGAGTTCGTCGATTCGCTGGAGGCCAAACTGGCGCCAGTCGACACCGCCACCACCGGCGCCGCTGCCCCGGCGTCTTCAGCTGAAACCGAACCGGCGACGGCGACAACGGCAACCGCCGCCGAGCCCGCCCCGATCGACCTGCTGGAGCTGACCGGCGCCGGCAAGTTCAAAAAAACCGGCCCGGTGTTGCTCGGGGCGTTCGCGCTACTGGTGCTGGTGTGGGTGCTACGGCGAAGGCGGTGAGCCCGGGGGGCCGGCCGCTGTTGTTTCGAGGTGTTGACCGGGCAGCGTTCGCGGTGGCCCTGGTCGCGCGCCTGCGTGACGCCGGGGTACGGGTGTCCGGCAGTGGCCTGGCGGCGCTGGTGCGGGCGCTGGAAGTGCTCACCCTGTCCACCCGGCCGGAGTTGTACTGGGCGGCGCGGCTGACGCTGGTGAACCGGGCCGACGACCTGCCGGCCTTCGATTCGGTGTTCGCGGGCGTGTTCGGCTGCGCCACGGTGCCGCTGGGCGCCCAAATGCCACAACAGCTTCCGCAGCCGGGCCCGGTGTCCGGGATGGCGGGCGCCGACGGCGCCGTCATCGAGGCCGGCGCCACCCTGCCCTGGATCACCCGTGGCGCTACCGTCACGGCGGTCGGCGATACCGACAGTGACAGCACGACGCCTGAGGTGCTGCCCAGCCGCCTGGTGGCCCGCGCCGATGAGCCCTTCGACCGGTTCGATCCGGAAGACCTTCGGCTGCTCGGCTCGTGGCTGGAGGCGGCCACCGCTCACTGGCCCAGCCGGTCCAGCCTGCGCCGCGAAGTCAACCGGCACGGAAAGCGGATCGACCTGCGCCGAACCATCAAGGCCTCCCGCGACACCGGTTGGGAGGTGATGACGCTGGCGCGTACCCGCCCCCGGCGTCGTCCCCGGCGGGTGGTCCTGATCTGTGACGTCAGCCGCTCAATGCAGCCGTACGTGACGATCTACCTGCATCTGATGCGTGCCGTAGCGCTGCGCCGGGCCGGGATGCGACCCGAAGTATTCGCCTTCTCGACGTCGCTGACCCGGCTCACCGCGGTGCTGTCGCACCGCTCACCGGAGGTCGCGCTGCAGCGCGCCAACGCGAAGGTTGCCGACCGGTACGGCGGTACCCGCCTGGGACACAGCATCAGCGCCCTGCTGGTACCGCCGCACGGCAGCGCGCTGCGGGATGCGGTGGTGGTCATCGCCTCTGACGGCTGGGACAGTGAACCGCCCGAGGTGCTCGACCGTGCACTGGCCCGGCTGCGTAGCCGTGCCGCACTGCTCATCTGGCTCAACCCGCGCGCAGCGCAGCGGGACTTCCGCCCGCTGGCCGGGTCGATGGCGGTGGCGCTGCCCTACTGCGACCTGCTCCTGCCGGCGTACTCACTGGCCGGACTGCGCGAACTGTTCGTGGTGCTGGCCGCACCGGAAACGCCGCACCTGCCATGTCTGCTGAATGCTCACGTCCGGCGCGGAAGACGCACCGAAAAATGACTCGTTGGCAGCGACGTACCGAAACGAGTCGTCATGCGCACAAAGACCGCACGCGTGGTGGTCGGGTGGTTGGTTTGGGCATCGCCAGCGGGATGGTTTTGGCCCTCGGCGTAATCCGGTTGGCCGCGCCACCGATAGCCTATGCCGACATCCTCGACTCGATTCTCGACCCCGCCATCGGTTCGGTGCAGATGGCCACGACAGGGCTGCCGGCTGATTCCCTGGCGGGTCTGGATCCTATCGCCGGTTGGCCCGGTTCGGATGTGGGCGGTCTTGTGGACCTGGCCAGTCCGGGATCGAGCGGTTCGGATCTGGCAAGCACAGGCGGCTTTGATGCCGCTGCGGCCGCGTCGGCGGCGATATCGTTGCCCGAGCCGGTTGCTGCACTGCTTTCGTCTTGGGGGAGACAGGTTACTGCTTGGTTCGATCAATATATTTACCTGCCCCTGCACACCGACATGGAGAATTGGATTGACAGTCCACTGGGTCAGCAGGCCGACGATTTCATTAATTCAGTGTCGGGACAGTATCTGATCGGCAACGGTGCGTCCGGCACTGCGGCACATCCCGATGGCGGCAATGCCGGGCTGCTATTCGGTGACGGCGGTAATGGCTA
>NZ_JBYCKY010000223.1:0-6462 GCF_057473605.1 Mycobacterium sp. TH-M82
TCTCCGGCGGCGAAAACGTCTACCCCGCCGAAGTCGAAGACGTGCTCTACCGGCATCCCGCCATCGCCGACGTCGCCGTGCTCGGCACCCCGCACGAACGGTGGGGCGAGGCGGTCACCGCGGTGGTGGTACGCCGGCCCGAAGCCACCCTCACGCTGGAGGAGTTGCGCAGCTTCGCGCGCGACAAGCTCGCCGGCTACAAGATCCCACTGCGGCTGGAGTTCGTCGGCGCGCTGCCCCGCACCCAGTCCGGCAAAGTCATCAAATACCAGCTGCGCGAACGCCTGCTGTCAGATCGGAAGGCTTGAAGTTGATATGACCAAACTCGCACTTGTCACCGGCGCCGGTTCGGGCATAGGTAAAGCGATCGCGCTGGGCTTCGCCGCACGCGGTGACCGGGTGGTCGCCGCCGACCTCGACGAGGCGGCCGCGCAGGCCACCGCCGCCGAGTCGCCCGATCTGATCACCGCGCTGCCGGTCGATGTCGCCGACCGCACCCGGGTGGATGCCCTACGGGACCGGACGCACGCCGAAGTGGGGG
Source organism: Mycobacterium sp. TH-M82 (assembly GCF_057473605.1). Lineage (NCBI taxonomy): Bacteria > Bacillati > Actinomycetota > Actinomycetes > Mycobacteriales > Mycobacteriaceae > Mycobacterium > Mycobacterium sp. TH-M82. The sequence continues at coordinate 542 of NZ_JBYCKY010000223.1, forward strand.
TACCCACCATGTTGGTCAACGCCGCCGGCTGGGACCGCACCGACCAGTTCCTCAACGCCACCACCGAATTCGCCGAAAAGGTGGTGGCTATCAACTATCTCGGTCCGGTGCACATGTGCAGTGCGTTCCTGCCTGCCATGATCGAGGCCGGCGGCGCTGGACACGGCGGTCGCGTCGTCAACGTGGCCAGTGACGCCGGCCGGGTTGGCAGTGCCGGCGAGACGATCTACGCCGGTGCCAAGGGCGGCGTCATCGCGCTGAGCAAGTCGCTGGCCCGGGAGATGGCCCGACACCAGATCACCGTCAACTGCGTGTGTCCCGGCCCGACCGACACCCCGCTGTTCGCCGCGCAGCCCGAGAAGCTGAAAGAGGCGCTGGTCAAAGCGATCCCGTTTCGCCGGCTGGCCCGGCCCGACGAGGTGGCCGCGCCGGTGCTGTTCTTCGCATCGGAGGCCGCGTCGTTCATCACCGGGCAGGTGATCAGCGTCAGCGGCGGCCTGACGATGGCAGGATGAACTCATGAGCAGCCAAACACCGGCGTTCGACCCGCTTGACCCGCTCGCGCTGGACGCGATGCTCTCCGACGACGAGATCGCGGTGCGCGACACGGTCGCCAAGTTCTGCGCCGAGCACGTCACCCCGTACGTCACCGAGTGGTTCGAGGCCGGCGACCTGCCGGTGGTCCGTGAGCTCGCCAAGGGCTTCGGCCAGCTCGGCCTGCTCGGGATGCACCTGCGCGGCTACGGCTGCGGCGGCGCCTCCGCGGTGCACTACGGGCTGGCCTGCACCGAACTGGAGGCCGCCGACTCCGGCATCCGGTCGCTGGTGAGCGTGCAGGGTTCGCTGGCGATGTTCTCGATCTACCACAACGGCTCCGAGGAGCAGAAGCAGCAGTGGCTGCCGGGCATGGCGACCGGCGAGTTGCTCGGCTGCTTCGGGCTGACCGAGCCCGACGTCGGATCCGATCCGGCGGCGATGACAACCCGGGCGAAACAAGACGGATCCGACTGGATTCTTAATGGCCGCAAGATGTGGATCACCAACGGCTCCGTCGCCGACGTCGCGATCGTGTGGGCGGCCACCGACGACGGGATCCGCGGCTTCATCGTGCCCACCGACACCCCGGGGTTCTCCGCCAACACCATCCATCACAAGCTGTCGTTACGTGCGTCGATCACCAGCGAGCTGGTGCTCGACGACGTCCGGCTGCCCGCCGATGCGATGCTGCCCAAGGCGCGCGGCGTCAAAGGTGCGCTGGCCAGTCTCTCGGAGGCCCGCTACGGCATCATCTGGGGCGCGATGGGCGCGGCGCGGTCGGCGTGGCTCAGCGCACGCGACTACGCGACCGGGCGCACCCAGTTCGGCCGGCCGATCGCCGGATTCCAGCTGACCCAGGCCAAACTCGTGGACATGGCCGTCGAGTTGCACAAGGGCCAACTGCTGTCGCTGCACCTGGGCCGGCTCAAAGACCGCACCGGACTGCGTCCGGAGCAGGTCAGCTTCGGCAAGCTGAACAACACCCGTGCGGCACTGGACATCTGCCGAACCGCACGAACCATTCTGGGCGGCAACGGAATATCACTGGAGTACCCGGTCATCAGGCATATGGTGAACCTGGAGTCGGTGCTCACCTACGAGGGCACCCCGGAGATGCACCAGCTGATCCTCGGCCAGGAATTCACCGGCCTGGGCGCCTTCCGCTGACAGGAGCAAACCCCGATGAGCTTGACCTACACCCCCGAGCACCATCAATTCCGGGAGTTGGTCCGCGATTTCGTGCAGCGCACCGTCGTCCCCGCCCACGAAAAGTGGGAACACGCAAGCTGTTGGGACCGCTCACTGTTCACCGAAGCCGGAAGGCTGGGCCTGCTGGGCTTTCCGGTGCCGACGGAGTTCGGCGGCCCGGGCGTGCAGGACTACCGCTACCACGCGATCGTCATCGACGAACTGCAGCGCGCCGGTGCGGCCGCAGAGGCCATCGCCTTTTCGCTGCAGAACGATGTCGTGCTGCCGTATCTGACCGATCTGACCACCGCCGAGCAGAAGCGGCGCTGGCTGCCCGGCGTGGTGACCGGCGAAACGGTGCTGGGCATCGCGATGACCGAACCCGGCACCGGCAGCGACCTGGCCGGCATGCGCACCACCGCGCATCGCGATGGCGACCACTACGTGGTCAACGGCGCGAAAACCTTTATCTCCAACGGGCAGACCGGCGACCTGTTCGTCGTCGCGGTGCGCACCGGGGCCGACCGGCACAAGGGCTTGTCACTTCTGGTGGTCGACGCCGACATCCCGGGCTTTGGCCGCGGCCGCAACCTGGAGAAGATCGGACTGCACGCCCAGGACACTTCCGAGCTGACCTTCACCGACATGCGGGTGCCCGTCGAGAACCTGCTTGGGGAAGAGGGGCAGGGCTTTTACCAGCTGGTCGGAAATCTGCCACAGGAACGGCTGTCGCTGGGGGTGGGTGCGGTGGCTGCCGCTGAGGGGGTATTGGCCGAAACCCTGGAGTACGTGCAGCAGCGACACGCGTTCGGTTCGCCGATAGCCAGCTTCCAGAACACCCAGTTCGTGCTCGCCGAGGTGGCCACCGAGCTGGACGTCGCCCGCAGTTTCCTCGACGACTGCATCGCCGAACACCTGGAGGGAAAGCTGACCGCGGCGCGCGCGGCGAAGTTGAAATGGTGGACCACCGACCTGCAGTTCCGCACTGCGGACCGCTGCCTGCAGTTGTTCGGCGGCTACGGCTACATGCGCGAGTACCCGGTGTCTCGGGCATTCGTCGACGCCCGCATCCAGACCGTCTACGGCGGCACCAACGAGATCATGAAGACGATCATCGCCAAAGACCTGGGGATCTGAGGCTCGACCGCGCCGCACGGCCGGTAACGTCGGTCGGCATGGACAACATTGCCGGCAAGACGATCGCCGTCACCGGCGCCGCCCGGGGCATCGGCCTGGCCATCGCCACCGCGCTGCTGGCCCGGGGCGCACGGGTGGTCATCGGCGATCGCGACAACGCCGCCCTGCAGAAAACGGCCGCCGGCCTGAGCACACACGGCCCGGTCTTTGGCCACCTGCTCGACGTCACCGACCGGGAGTCGTTCTCGGCCTTCTTGGACAATGCCCGCGCCGACGGCGCCGGCCACATCGACGTCTTGATCAACAACGCCGGCGTGATGCCGATCGGGCCGTTTCTCGACCAACCACCGCAGGCCATCCGCTCGGCGATCGAGGTGAATTTCTGCGGCGTGCTCAACGGTTGCCAGCTGGCGCTTCCCGAGATGGTGCAGCGACGCAGCGGCCACATCGTCAACATCGCCTCGATCTCTGGAATGGTGGCCGTGCCGGGCCAGTCGGTCTACGCCGCAACCAAGTTCGCCGTCGTGGGTCTGTCCACCGCGCTGGCCGACGAGTTCGCGCCGGCCGGCGTCAACGTCACCGCGGTGCTGCCCACCTTCACCTACACCGAGTTGATCTCCGGCACAACGCCTACCGCCGCCCAACGGCCGCTGCGGCCCGAGCAGGTCGCGGCCGCGGTGGTCAAGGTGCTCCAGAAGCCGAAGACCCAGGTATCGGTGCCGGGGTCGCTGCGGTTCGCCGCGGCCACCGCGATGATGCTGCCGCCGCGCGCGCGTCGCTTCCTCAACAAGACGATGGGCAACGACCGGGTGTTCCTGCAGTTCGATACCGCCGCCCGCCAGCGCTACGCGGCTCGGGCAGAATCCAGCACCGGGCTGACCGAGCCGCACGGCTGAGCGTAATGTCCTGCCATGTACGTCACGATTGACCGGGTGGGGCGCATTGTGATCCCGAAACCGCTCCGCGTCGCACTGGGAATCGCACCGGATACACAACTGGAGCTGATTCCAGACGGCTCAGGCTTGAGGATCGAGCCGGTCCACCGCCGCCAACGCTCGATCGGTACCAGCGATGGGCTGCCGATCCTCGCCGACGTCGAGGGCGCTGCGCTGACCGACGACGACGTGCGCCGACTCCGCGATGACGTCCAACGGTGACCTTTGGGCGTGCCGCGTTCGAGACGCATTCGGTACTGACTCGGCTACCACTTCCACTACGCCTCAGTGCAGGCCAAGCCGCCGTCACCAATCACCGCACTCTGCTCACTCGCGACCGTCGAGCTGAGCGCACGTACCGCTCACTGGACGTCGAGTACCGGTTCGTGGGCTGACGGGCCGTCCAACGCGTCCCGCTGCGGGCGTCACCGCCAGAGTGCGCCCAGCGCCGCCGACACCTGCTCGGCACGGGCCCGGGCGGTCGCCACATCGGATGCGGTGGCCACCGCCGCGGCCAGCCTGTGACGCGGGTAGCCCTCGTGGTGGCCGAACACCACCACGTCGCTCTCGGCGACACCGAGGGCTTCGGAAAGCACACCGCCCAGTGCAACGACGGCGTCCGGTTGAGTCCCGGCCGCCGCGGCGCCGCCCGGCTGCCGGGCGGAGTAAATCAGCCACGCAGCACCCGGCGAGATCATGAGGGGGTCGATCCCCAGCCCGAGGATGGCCCGAGCCTGCAGCTCGAACCCGGACAGCCGCTGGGTACGCAGCGTCAGAAGGGCGATGTCGTAGGGCCGCACGGTGACGTCGGAGAAGTACACTTCGTCACCGCGGGTCGCCAACTCGACACCGAACAGGCCCCGCCCGCCGAGTGCCCGCACCACGCGGGCGGCGATCGACCTGGCAGCATCCAGGGCGGCGGGGCTCATCGCGTGCGGCTGCCAGGACTCCAGCACCGATTGCCCCCTTGGTCCATCGACGCTGCGATGCCCGATCGGCGCGCAGAACTTCAGTACCGGCCCGGCCGAACCGACGCTGCACACGGTGAGCAGAGTGACCTCGTGGTCGACCTCCATCACCAGCTCCGCCAGCACCCGGGCGGGTCTGTCCTGCACGGCGGCGGCGCGCTGCCAGGCCGCATCGACGTCGTCGGAGCGCACCATCACCGATTGTCCCTCCCCCGGTGGTGCCGCGACCGGCTTGACCACCATCGGAAACCCGGCGTGCGTGGCCACCGAGCGCAGTTCGTCAGCCGATCCGGCGAACCAGAACGGCGCGGTGGGCAGCCCGAGCTCGTCGGCGGCCAGCCGGCGCATCCCCTCGACGTTCGCGGCCAGCCGTGCGGCGTGGACGCTGGGCACCACCTCGGTGATCCCGGTTTCGGTGGCGGCGGTCAACACGTCGGTGGCAACGCTGTCGGTCGCGGTCACCACGAATCTCGGCTGGCACCGTCTGATCGTCGCGACCAGCTCGTCGGTGTCGGCCATGTCGACGGTCACCGACTGGTCGGCGACCCGGTGCAGCGGCGCGTCGGCATAGCGGTCGACGACGACCACCTCGGCACCCAGCCGTTGCAGCGCGATCACCAGTTCACGGCCCAGCTCCCCCGAGCCGAGCAGCATCACCCTGATCGGGCTCCCCGGGTGCGGCCGCTGGGCTTGCGTGGTGTCCTCCCCCGGTTGCGCCGTGCGGTTCTCGACCACTGGCCCGCCCCCTCCCCGGTTAAGCGCACTTCGCCGGACAGCGAAACGCGATGCTGCATGCTGTTCAAGAACCTCAAGGATAAGGGTGGCGGGCCAACCGGGTCGCGACGCTCGATCTCGATCAGCACCGCGGACTAGGCCCGGCCCGTACCGCCTCGACCACCCTCAGCAGCCCGTTACCCAACCGGCGGTCCTTGGCCAAGCGGCCGGCACACGTTCGTCGTCGGGTCCCACCACTGCCCCGGATCGCAGGCCAGTGGCTGCGGCCCGACGCCCAGCGGCCGGCAAATGTTGCCGCTCGGATCCCACCACTGCCCGGGCTCACAGGCCAGCGGTTGGGGTCCGACGCCCAGTGGGTAGCAGGCCTTGCTGAACGGCTCCCACCACTGCCCGGGCTCACAGTGCGCCGAGCTCACCGCCT
>NZ_JBYCKY010000224.1:0-2919 GCF_057473605.1 Mycobacterium sp. TH-M82
AATACGACGTAAGCACTCGTATTATCCCAGTTCAGAAGGCGCTTTCGCTGTTCACACGCCGATCAAATCACCGGCCCAACCACGGATTCAGGCTTAGCCGGCCGGATCCGACCTTGCGAATGTGCAGGGGAACCCGCTGCCAGGGGTACTTGGCGGTGTTGAGCATCTCCTCGTCGGGCATCTCCCGGGCGACGAGTTCCTCTGTCAGGGTCAGCTCGAAGGTGCATTCCGGGGTAGTGACCTGAAAGGCGCGTTCGTCGCGCGGGTCTGCGCCCAGCCCCCATCCCCGGGCCACACATTCGGTGGATATGGCTTGCACGATCCGCAGAGCCCGTTCCTTCGCGGTGCCGGAAAGCGCGATACGCCGATTGGCGAGGAGGTCGCGGGTCTCGGCGCTGACCGCAACTCCCGACGCCGGCACTTCGACCGCAGGGGCGGGTCGTTGCGGCACATCGCTTTCCGGGATCAACCGGATGGTCAGGTCGCCGTGGTCGCGGCCGGTGTGGCGGAGCTGAAACCCGTCCGGGATCAGGCCGTTGGTGATGGTGTGATGGATTGCCCGTCGGTATCGGGCTCGCTCCCGTGCACTCGGCGCTCGCACGGTGAGGGTGTGCCCGTCTTTGTCGAGCGCGGCCAGGATGTCTGCCGCGAGAGCCTCGATCGCGGCGGCACTATCGGTCGCCGGGTGTGATCCAATTCCGTTCTGCTCGTACGGGTAGTGGCCGTTGTCCAGATAGAACCGGCCGGCGGCGGTGAGGACCGCCGACCACGAACCGTGCCGCCGGTCGACCTTGACCAGATTGCGGGCCGCCAACGCATACGTGGTCGTCTTATAGGTAAAGTCCGGCCACACACCTTCTGGGCAGCCTTGGCTGATCCAACGCAGGACCTCGACCTGGCGGGTCGACAAGGCGGCGTCGCGTCGCACTCGACAAGCCTCGCACCGAGGCCCTCCCGCCAGGAAGAACCCTTCAGCCAGCCCGCACGATTACGCAAGGCGCCGATGCCTGCGCAGGGTCATTGCCGCTGTCGACCCTTCTCGAGTCGAGCCTAATTGCTCGCGGTCTGTGTGCCCCACTCAGCGAGAGGATGCTGGGAGTTGTCGCTATCGGCCATCTAAAACACTTTCTAGATATCCGCCAGGTAGGCCAGGCCGTCCGAGGTGGTGCTCCACTGCCACTTGTTGCGGCCCAGATCCTCGTTGGTCACGAGGCCCTCATTTTTCATGGCGGAGAGCATGGTGCTCACCGTGCCGGCGTTGATACCGGTGGATGCGGCGATCTCCCGGTACTGGCTGCCGCGGTGTCTCGACAAGTAGGCAAGGATCTGGTGTTTCTTGGATACGCGGGGGGTCGGCGCGGCAGAAAGAGCGCTCTCGCCTCCTCCCACCTGGGTACGGGTATCGGAGAGGACTACGCCGTTCTCATCTGTGACTATGACCTGGATGGTGAGCTGATTCATGGTGGAAGGAGTAGCATAAATCAGCAATAATTGTCAATTTATGCCATCTTTTGCCCGGTCTCGCGGGGCTCGAAGGCAGATCGACCGCCAAGCGCCCCAGCCCTCCGTCCGTTCACATTGTGAACGCTTGCCATCCCATCCACTCTGGCGTACTGTCATCTGTGACACCTGGAGCATTTGTGGCATCTAGGCGCGAAGGGAAGTAGACATGAAGACGATCCCTACCGACGGAATCCCCGCCGAGCAGATTGACGTACTTGACCAGTTTGCCGGCACCCGTGCTGTTAGTCCCGAGTTGCGCGATCTTCTGCAGAGCGTGATCCGTTGCCTGCGTGACGGTGAAGATCTTGCTGCGATCTCTCCCCTGACCGTGTTCACCCCGAGTCAGGCCGCGGAACGGCTCGGGATGAGTCGCACCCATCTATATAAGCTCCTCGACCAAGGCGAAATCATGTTCCACCGCGTCGGCCGCGACCGCCGTATCGCGCTGCGCGACCTTATCGCGTTCGAAGGACGCCGCCAGCGCGACCGTCGTGAACTCGCAGAGCGCTTTGCGGCACAAGACCGCACCAATGAAGGCTCCATCGACGAGCTCGCCGATCTGCTGTAGCCGATCTTTGTCGCACTGCCGCTGCGGCATTATGGCTTGGTGAACTTTCGGCGAGCTCGTCCAACGATCCGCTTGCTGCGGGAGGATCTCCGTTCCGACTGGGAGTCGCCACTGCCGCGTCGGCATTTGGAGGCCGGCGAGCTCACGTCCCTGCACCCGCTCCCTGCCCTGTCCCACCCCATCATCGCCAAGGCTCTCTCGTCATTTGGTGACGACCCGGCAGAGGACAATTACGTCGGTCCGATCGCCTGCAGCACCCAAGTTCCGCTTCTTGAGATCAAGGCCGGCCAATGGCGAGGTGGGGTGTGGCGCGACCCGGAAGACGACGTGTGCTGGATCCTGGTCGCCGGGCTGGCCAAAGGTGGCCATGAGGACCATGACGACTTCTACATGCGCGTCGCCAGGGAGAACGCTGGTGGGGATCCGACGCGGTGGCTACCCACAGCCGAAGACGCCTGGCTGCTCAAGCGGGAACGTGCCGCCCAACTCCTGACCGACTGGGACCTCCAGACGCAACAGCAGGTTCGAGACGCCCTGAAGGAAGTCTGCGACGGTGGGGAGACGCGGTTTGACCTTCAGCACCCAAAAGCCGAATTGGGGCGAATGGCGTCCGTGACGATAGAGGTCGCCGCGATCCGCGAGGAGGCATACGAGTCAGACGACATCGTCGTGACAATCACGCCGGAACCCCGCTACGCCGGCGGTGACCTCTTCTGGAAAGTCACGACCAGGACTCTTATCTCCTTGCACCCACCCGAGCAAGACTGGGACCGATACAAGGACACCTATTCCAACATCGCAGAACCCGGCTACTTCTCCGGCCGAGTCGCCGAACTCGACCAGTTAGT
>NZ_JBYCKY010000225.1:0-2166 GCF_057473605.1 Mycobacterium sp. TH-M82
CCGGACCGACCCGGTGGTCTCCGGCGACACGCTGTGGGCCATCGCCGACCGGTTCTCCGGCGACGGCAGCAAATCCCAGCAGATCGCCGACGCCAGCGGCGTCGCCACTCCCGACCTGATCCCGCCCGGCCAGGTACGGACGATCCCCGGACCGCCGGCCCCGATCGTCGCGGCGCCCCGGACCCGGGGCCCCGGGTCGCCGCGCTGTGGTGTGTGCCGTGCCCGGTGTTTGGCAGCCCGGCGCCGGTAACCTGGGCAGCCGTTAGAGTGTCCGGCGCCACGCCGGCCCAATGCGATCGGAGTCGACGGTGTACAGGCTGACGATGCAGGCGGTGCAGCTAGCGGCAGCGGCGATGATCGCCTTGACCGGATCGGTGGGGTTGCCGGCGTCGGTTGCCCGGGCGGACCCGGTGCTGGTGTTCCCGGGGATGGAGATCCGCCAGGACACCCATGTGTGCACCCTGGGGTACGTCGACCCGGCGCTGGGAGTTGCCTTCACCGCCGGCCATTGCCGGGGCGGCGGCGCGGTCACCGACGCGGGCGGCAACCATGTCGGCCAGCTGGCGACCTTCCGGGACAACACCCCCAACGGCTCGACCATCGACACCGACCAGATGATCACCGACTACGAGACCATTGTGCTGGCCGACGACGTCGCGGTCAGCAATATCCTGCCCGACGGCCGCCCGCTGGAGTCCATCCCCGACCTGGCTGTGCAGCCGGGCGAGCCGGTCTGCCATTTCGGCGTCGTCACTCAGGAGAGCTGCGGGACCGTCGAAAGCGTCAACAACGGGTGGTTCACCATGGCCCACGGTGTGGTCAGCCAACCGGGCGATTCGGGCGGACCGGTGTATGTGGCCGGCGGTACCGGACCGGCCCGGATCGTCGGCGTGTTCAACAGCGTCTGGGGCGAGTACCCCGCCGCCGTGTCCTGGTCGGCCATCATGGAGCAGGTGCATGAAGACGCCGGCGTGCCGCCCGACCCGGCGGGTCCCCCGCCGTCGGCCTAACCTTCGAGCGGTGCGAGCGCGAAGACCGGGATCGACGGTGCGGCGGCCAGCAGTTCGCTGTCGTCGGAATCCGGTGTCAATCCCGCAACATGCCCTTTGACCTGCCAATACCACCGGGCCAGGTAGCGCCGCAGCAGCTCCGGCTTGGCGTCGTTGCTCACCTCGACGATGCGGGTCGGCCTGCGCCGCCACCGCGGTCCGAGCTCGACGACGCCGGCGGCCCGGGCATTGCGCACCCACTGGGTGTCATCTCCTCTCAAAGGACCGGCGCGCTCTGGCAACGGTGCGCTCGCTGCGACTCTGCCATGGCGCGGTCTATCCTGCGAGGCGATGAGTCTCGGAATCCAGGGGAGAGCGGCGCCGATGAGCACCGAGATACCGCCAACCGTCAGCGCGGACGAGGTCGCCTCGTGGTCGGATGACGTCGACGTGCTGGTGATCGGCTTCGGCATCGCCGGCGGCTGCGCGGCGGTCAGCGCGGCGGCCGACGGGGCGCGGGTGCTGGTGCTGGAACGCGCCGCCGTGGCGGGCGGCACCACCGCAATGGCCGGCGGGCATTTCTACCTCGGCGGCGGCACCGCCGTCCAGCAGGCTACCGGGCATCCCGACAGCCCCGACGAGATGTACAAGTACCTGGTCGCGGTGTCACGCGAACCCGAACTCGACAAGATCCGGGCGTACTGCGACGGCAGCGTCGATCACTTCAACTGGCTGGAGGACCTCGGCTTTCAGTTCGAGCGCAGCTACTACCCGGAAAAGGCGGTGATCCAGCCCAACACCGAAGGCCTGATGTACACCGGCAACGAGAAGGTGTGGCCATTTGTCGAGCAGGCCGTCCCTGCGCCACGAGGGCACAAAGTACCGGTGCCCGGTGACACCCAGGGCGCCAAGCTGGTGATCGATCTGCTGCTCAAACAAGCCGAAAGTCTCTGCATGCCAATCCGGTACGAGACTGGGGCCACCGGGCTGGTCACCGACAGCTCGGGCGCGGTTGTCGGGGTGATGGCCAAGCAGTTCTCGGAAGTCGTTGCGGTCAAAGCCACGTCGGTGGTGATCGCCGCGGGCGGATTCGTGATGAACCCGGACATGGTGGCGCGGTACACGCCGAAGCTGGCGGAGAAGCCGTTCGTGTTGGGCAATACCTACGACGACGGTC
>NZ_JBYCKY010000226.1:0-5652 GCF_057473605.1 Mycobacterium sp. TH-M82
CCACCTGTGCGGTGGACTCCCGGGCGCTGCGCCGTTTGAGCAACTCCACCACGCGTAAATCTCCTAACACGAACTGCTGGCTGGCGCGGGCCACCGCGTGCGCGGCCGGGGTGCTGACCAGCACGGTGGTGTTGATCTCCACCGGCGGGCAATGTTCGTCGCGGATGACGCCGTTGACGTCGGGCGTTCGCGGATGGCCGCGGTCGATGACCACCAAGCCGATGAACCGGTCCAGCCTGGTCGCGGCCAGTTCCCACGCCAGTTCGGCGCCCGCCCGGTCGCCGACCACGGTGCCCCACTGAATGTCCAGCGCATCGAGAATTCCGATCACCGATTTGGGTGTCAGCCTCGGGTCGTGACCGACGACGACCGTGCGCAGATGCGCTGTGCGCAGCCTTGCGCAAATCGCGTCGTAGGCGGCGAGTGTGCGCTGTGCGGCACTCAGCATCACCACGACGGGGCTCCCCTCCGGGCCGGCCACGCTGACCGGGACGGGAAACCCGTCGACGGTGGTCATCGTCGAGGGCATCTACGCACGCTATAACCAGCCGGTCCGTCGCGGGACGGTTTTCCGCTGACCGGCTCACGCCAAGGTGAGGATTTCGGCGCCGTCGTCGGTGACAACCAGGGTGTGCTCGAACTGTGCGGTCCACCTGCCGTCCGTGGTCGCCACCGTCCAGCCGTCGTCCCAGATCTCGTAGTCCAGCCCGCCGAGGTTGATCATCGGTTCGATGGTGAACGTCATCCCGGGCTCGATGGCCGTGGTCACCGCGGGCTCGTCGTAGTGCAGCACCACTAGGCCGTTGTGGAAGGTGGTGCCGATCCCGTGGCCGGTGAAATCGCGAACGACATTGTAGCCGAACCGGTTTGCATACGATTCGATGACCCGGCCGATGACCGACAGGGCGCGGCCCGGCTTGACCGCCTTGATCGCGCGCATCGTCGCCTCGAGGGTGCGTTCGACAAGCAACCGGTGCTCCTCGGCGACGTCGCCGGCCAGGAACGTCGCGTTGGTGTCACCGTGCACGCCGTCGAGGTAGGCGGTGACGTCGATGTTGACGATGTCGCCGTCGGCGATCACCGTCGAGTCCGGGATGCCGTGGCAGATGATCTCGTTCAGCGACGTGCAGCATGACTTGGGGAAGCCCTTGTAGCCCAGCGGTGACGGGTAGGCGCCGTGATCGATCAGGTAGGCGTGCACGATGCGGTCCAGCGCGTCGGTTGTCACCCCCGGCGCGACCGCCCGGCCTGCTTCGGCCAGCGCGCCCGCGGCGACCCGGCCGGCCACTCGCATCTTGTCGATGACGTCGGGGGTCTGCACCCAAGGCTCGCTGCCCTCTGCGGCGGTGAGTTTGCCGACATACTCCGGGCGCGGGATCGATCTGGGCACCGGCAGCGTCGGGGAGAGCACGCCGGGGGATAGGGCGGCGCGGGCGGGCATTCTGCCAGCTTAATGAAGCCGGCCAACCCAGCCGCGCTCAGCCGCGCTCAGATCTTGGCGGTCAGACCAGAAAGTCGGCCGGCAGCGAGTCGAACATCACCTTGGTCATCCGCACCGCGTATTCGGAGGTGCCGCCGCCGACGATCAGCGCAGCGAACGCCAGGTCGCCGCGGTAGCCGGCGAACCAGGAATGCGATCCGCCCGGGAATTCGGCCTCGCCGGTCTTACCGAACACCGCGCCGCAGTTGGCGATGTCGCGGGCGGTGCCCTCGGTCACCACCAGTCGCATCATCGAGCGCAGGCCGTCCAGGGTGCGTGGCGGGATCGCAGTGACGTCACCGTGGACCGTCGTCGGCCGCCCACCCGCGATCAGCCAGGGCACCGGCGTATTGCCGGCCGCTATCGTGGCGGCGACCATCGCCATGCCGAACGGGCTGACCAGTACCTTGCCCTGACCGAACCCGTCCTCGGTGCGCTCGGCCACATTGACCGTCGGCGGCACCGAGCCGGTCACCGTGGCGATGCCGTCGATGAGGTAGTCGACCCCGATCCCGTAGCGGGTGGCCGACTGCGTCAACGCCCGCGGCGGCATTCGGCTGGCCAATTCGGCGAACGTGGTGTTGCAGGAATTGGCAAACGCCCGCGACATCGGCACCACGCCCAAGTCGAACTCGCCGTAGTTGCGGATGGTCCGGTGGCCGATGTCGATCTCGCCGGGGCAGCCGAGCAGCGTATTCGGGGCCGCCATCTCCCGTTCCAGCGCCGCACCGGCGGTGATCATCTTGAACGTCGAGCCGGGTGGATACAAGCCGGTGGTGGCTACCGAGCCGTCAGCGTCGGCGGCGGCGTTCTGGGCGATGGCCAGGATCTGCCCGGTCGACGGCTTGATCACCACCATCATCGCTTTGGATTCCCGGGCGTTGACCGCATGTTGGGCGGCATTTTGCACACCACGATCCAGGCTGATCCTGGTCGACGGGGCCGGCGACGGCGCTACCTCGTGCAGCACGTCGACATCGACACCGTTCTGGTTGACGCTGACCACGCGCCAGCCCGCCTCACCGTCGAGTTGATCGACCACGGCTTTCTTGATCTCCGCCATGATGGCCGGTGCAAAATTGTCGTCGGCCGAAAGCAACACCGGCTGGGAGCTGAGCACGACGCCGGGCAGCTCACCGATCAGCGGGGCGACCCGGCTGTTGTCGTCGCTGCGCAGGGTGATCAGGTCCAGCGGCGTCACCGAGGAGCTGGCCTCTTCGGCGAGCCGTTGTGGATCGTTCAGCGTGTCGTCGAACGGCTGCAGCGCCACGACCACCGCGCGGGCGGTACGGATCAGGTCACCGCCCGCCCGGCCGGCGTCTAGTTGATAGTGGTGCAGGTAGCCGGGAACCAGCACGTCAGTGCCACCGGATTCGTTGACCGGGGCACGCCGCGGCGGATCGGCCCGCAGCGCGAAGGTCTGGTGCTCCCCCAGCTTGGGGTGCAGGCCGGAGGCGGTCCAGCGGACCTCCCAGCGGCCCTCGTTGCGCACCATCTTCAGCTGGCCGTCGTAGGCCCACCTCCGATGCTTGGGCAGTTCCCAGTCGTACTGGTAGGTCACGGTGCCGGTGTCATCGGTGTAGTGCGAGCCGAGAATATGTGCGTCCAGGTGGGTGGCCTGCAGCCCGGCCCAGGCGGCGTTGAGCGCCTCGCGGGCAGCGACGGGATCATCGCTGAGCTGGGCGGCGGTCGAGGTGTCGCCGGTCGCCAACGCGGCGAAAAACCGCTCGGCAACCGGGCCGGGACCGTCCGGGCGGGGAGTGCAGGCCTGGACAACGCAGCCTGCGGTCACCACCACGGCCGCCAGACCACCCATGCGTGATGCCAGTGTTGTCGAAGTTGTCATTGTGGCTGATGTTACGAGCTGCCACCGTGCCGCGGGTGAAGGCGCACCGACACCGAACCGTTATCTGCAGCCCGTTTGTTGAGATTGCGCCCATGGTTGCCGACGACGCGCTCCCACAGCCCTACGCGCAATCTCGGACGATGTCTCACCGACTCAGTCGAGCAGTACGGTCGCGAAGGTGCCCACCGGGGTGAACCCCACCCGCTCGTAGGTAGCCCGGGCCACCAGGTTGAAGTCGTTCACGTACAGGCTGGCGATCCGCCCGGTCCCGACGATCACCGACGCCAGTGTCGCGGTGCCGGCAGAGCCCAGCCCATGGCCGCGTCGCTCCGGATGGACCCAGACTCCCTGGATCTGACTGACCGCCGGCGACTGCGACCCCACCTCGGCCTTGAACACCACCGTGCCCTGTTCGAAGCGAGCCCAGGCCCGGCCGGCCGCGATCAGGTTGGCCACCCGGCGGCGGTAGCCGCGGCCGCCGTCGCCCAGCCGTGGGTCCACCCCCACCTCGCCGATGAACATGTCGACGGCGGCCGCCAGGTAGGCGTCCAGTTCGTCCGGCCGTACCTGGCGTACCTCAGTGTCGAGCGAGCAGTTCGGCATGCTGCGCAGTGCCATCAACGGTTGGCTGCCCCGCACGTCACGGGCCGGGCCCCAGGCATTCTCCAGCCGCCGCCACATCGGCAGCACCAGTTCGGCCCGGCCGACCAGCGACGAGCAGCGCCGCACGGTGCTCATCGCCTTGTCGGCGAACGCGTTCAGGTCGACCGGCTTGCCTTTCAGCGGAACGAGATTGGCGCCGGAGTAGCACAGTGACTCATCGACACCGCGCCGCGTCCACAGTTCACCACCGATCGACGGGGGGTCCACACCGTGATCGGCGACTCGTGCCGCGACCATGCACGACCCGACCGGATCCTGGTCGAGTACCCGCCACACGGCTGCTGCTTCCCGAGCGTCACGCACCACCGAGACTCGTCGCTCATCGACCAGGCGAAAAATCGGAGGAGCCGACATCTGACTCTTTCGGTGACTCTTTCTGCGAACTGACGGTCGGGCGGCCCGATCCAGCTCTAATCAGCTTACGGCCACCGTGGGCGGACCGCCGGTAGACCCGTCGGAAGTCTCGGCTGTCTGCCCTTCGGGGAGGTGGCCCAGTTCTCCCATCTCCGACGCCAGCCGCAGCGCCTCCTCGATCAGCGTTTCGACGATCTGGGACTCCGGAACGGTCTTGATCACCTTTCCGCGCACGAAAATCTGGCCCTTGCCGTTGCCCGACGCCACACCCAGATCTGCCTCGCGGGCCTCGCCGGGACCGTTGACCACGCAGCCCATCACGGCCACCCGCAGTGGCACGTCCAGCCCCTCCAGACCGGCGGTGACCTCATTGGCCAGCTTGTAGACGTCGACTTGCGCCCGTCCACACGACGGGCAGGACACGATCTCCAGCCCGCGGGGCCGCAGGTTCAGCGACCCCAGGATCTGGTTGCCGACCTTGACCTCCTCGACGGGCGGCGCCGACAACGACACCCGGATGGTGTCGCCGATGCCTTGAGACAGCAACGCCCCGAACGCGACCGCGGATTTGACGGTGCCCTGAAACGCCGGACCGGCCTCGGTGACACCGAGGTGCAGCGGGTAGTCGCACTGCTGCGCCAACTGCTGGTAGGCGGAGACCATCACCACCGGGTCGGAGTGCTTGACGGAAATCTTGACGTCGGAAAAACCGTGTTCTTCGAAGAGCGACGCTTCCCACAGCGCCGATTCCACCAGCGCCTCGGGGGTGGCCTTGCCGTACTTGCGCAAGAACCGCTCGTCCAGCGACCCGGCGTTGACACCGATGCGGATCGGAACACCGGCGGCACCGGCCGCCTTGGCGACCTCGGCGACCCGCCCGTCGAACTCCTTGATGTTGCCCGGGTTGACCCGCACCGCCGCACAGCCCGCGTCGATCGCGGCGAAGATGTAGCGGGGCTGGAAATGGATGTCGGCGATCACCGGGAGTTGGCTCTTGCGGGCGATGGCCGGCAGTGCGTCGGCGTCCTCCTGGCGTGGGCAGGCCACCCGCACGATGTTGCAGCCGGCCGTGGTCAACTCGGCGATCTGCTGCAACGTGGCGTCGATGTCGTGGGTCTTGGTGGTCGTCATCGACTGCACCGAAATGGGGTAGTCGCTGCCCACACCGACCTCGCCGACCATCAGCTGGCGGGTCTTGCGGCGCGGCGACAGACCACTGCTCACCGGTCCTCCTCAGAACAGCCGGATCGGATTGATCACGTCGGCGGTCACGGTCAACAGCATGTAGCCGACCACCACGGTCAAGACT
>NZ_JBYCKY010000227.1:0-4167 GCF_057473605.1 Mycobacterium sp. TH-M82
GCGATGAACGTCGGAGCACATCTGCGCAAGCGGGCGCGGTTGAATCCCGACCTGCAGGCCCTCGTCGATATCGCTGCGGGTCGACGATTCACCTTCGCCGAACTCGACGCGCGGGCCGATTGGGTGGCCCGGGCGCTGACCGGGCTGGGGCTGGCCAAGGGTGATCGCGTCGCGGTGCTGCTGCCCAATGGCCACCAATTCGTCGAGACGTTTTACGGGGCGGCCCGCGCCGGGTTGATGGTCGTCCCGCTGAACTGGCGGCTGGTCGCAGACGAGCTGGCTTTCATGCTGCGCGACTCGGGGGCCACGGTGCTGGTGTGCGACGCCGGGTACGACGCGGTCGTGGCCGATCTGCACGCGCGCGGCCCGGGTGAGGACGGCACGCCGGTGGTGCACTGGCTGCGCGTCGGCGACGACACGCCCACGTGGGCGGTGGATTTCCCGGATTTCGACGCCCTTGTCGACCAGGCACCGGCGCAGCCGGTGGCGGCCGGCTCGGTCGACACTGACGACGACGACCCGCTTTTCATCATGTACACCTCCGGCACCACAGGCTTGCCGAAAGGGGCGGTGCACACCCACGACAGCGTGCAGTGGGCACTCTTCACGATCTTGGCGAGCGTCGACTTCCGGTTCGCCGACCGCTACCTGATTTCGCCGCCGTTGTTTCACGTCGCCGCGCTCACCCCGCTGCTCACCTGCATCTACCGCGGTCTGACGACCATTCTGATGCGTGGCTTCGACCCGCGGCACATCTGGGAAGTGTTCGCCGACGAGCAGGTCGCGATCACGCTGGCCGTCCCCGCGATGCTGAACTTCATGCTCCCGACGTACCGGCCCGAACTGCGGGACTCCTTGGCGCTGCGCTGGATCATGAGCGGAGCGTCGCCGGTGCCGGTGTCGTTGATCAAGGCATACACCGATCTCGGCTTGGAGATCCATCAGGTTTACGGGCTCACCGAGACGTGCGGTCCGGCCTGCGTGATCAACTCCGAGAATGCGATGACCCACATCGGGTCGACGGGCAAAGCGTTCTTCCACACCGACGTGCGCATCGTCGACGAGCAGGGTGTAGATGTCGGTGCCGATGTGCCGGGCGAGATACTGGTGCGCGGGCGCCACAACATGACCGGCTACTGGAACCGGCCGGAGGCGACGGCGGAGACGATCACCGACGGCTGGTTGCACACCGGCGACGTCGCCGTCCGCGACGCCGAGGGTTTCGTCTACATCCAGGATCGCGTCAAGGACATGATTATCTCCGGGGGCGAGAACGTCTACCCGGCGGAGATCGAAGACGTGCTGCTGTCCCATCCCGGTATCGCCGACATCGCGGTGATCGGCATCCCGTCGACCAAGTGGGGCGAGTCCCCGCTGGCGGTGGTGGTGTCGTCCGACGCCAGCCTCGACGAGGCTGCTGTGCTGGCGCACTGTAACGGCAAACTGGCCCGCTTCAAGCTGCCCAAGCGGGCTGTCTTCGTCGACGCCATCCCGCGGACCCCCACCGGAAAAGTCTTGAAACGCGTTCTGCGCGAGCAATTTGCAGTTGACGCATCCGAGTAGCTCCCCGACGGTCCGATAGTAGCATCATGACAGCATGATGGCTGCTGCTATGATGACAAAATGCGGACCACGGTGACGCTTGACGCCGACGTTGTCGCTGCGTTGCAGCGTGCGGCACGCGAGCGACGAACGTCGTTCAAGGCGGTGCTGAACGATGCCGTGCGGCGCGGGCTGAGCGGTGAGCCGGTCCGGCGGGGCTATCGCACTCCGAGTCGCGACATGGGACTGCGTGCGGGGTTCGACATCGACAAGGCGTTGACGCTGGCCGCCGCCGACGAAGACGCGGAGACCATGCGCAAGCTCGCGCTACGCAAATGAGGCTGCTCGATCTGAACCTCCTCGTGTATGCCATGGATGCGTCGTCGCCGCGTCATGAGCCGGCGCGGAACTGGCTGGAGGAAACGCTGTCCGGCGCGGCCACCGTCGCGTTTGCATGGCATGTCCTCGTCGGATTCATCCGGTTGTCGACACGTTCGGCGGTGTTTGCCCGGCCGCTGACCGTCGACGAGTCGTTGGACGTGGTCGACGGATGGCTGCAGCAGCCGTGTGTGACGGTCGTACACCCGACCGAGCGCCACGCCGGCGTGCTCCGCGGACTGCTCGCACCGCTCGGTACGGCGGGCAATCTGACCAGTGACGCGCACCTCGCTGCGTTGGCCATCGAACACGGCGCGCAGCTGTGTTCGACCGATGTCGACTTCAGTCGATTCTCCGGTGTGCAATGGATCGATCCGCTCTCGGCTTAGCCGCCCGTGGCCAATGGATGATACCGCGGCGGCCGCCGTGCTTACCCGATTAGGCTGGCCGGCGGAGCACATCGGCACACTGAATCGGCACACTGAATCGGCACATTGAATCGGCACACTGAACCACTAGGAGAGACCAGTGACGGTCCGGGTAGGCATCAACGGCTTCGGCCGCATCGGACGCAACTTCTTCAGGGCGTTGGACGCCCGCAAGGTCCACGGCACCAACACCGACATCGATATCGTGGCCGTCAACGATCTGACCGACAACTCCACCCTGGCGCATCTGCTTACGTTCGACTCGATCCTGGGCAGGATGAAACAGGACGTCAGCTTGCAGGGCGAGGACACCATCGTCGTCGGCACCACCCGGATCAAGGCGCTGGAGGTGAAGGAGGGGCCGGCGGCGCTGCCCTGGGCCGACCTGGGGGTCGACGTCGTGGTCGAATCCACCGGCATCTTCACCCACGCCGACAAGGCACGGGGTCACCTGCAAGCCGGAGCCAAGAAGGTGATCATCTCCGCGCCGGCGACAGACCCGGACATCACCATCGCTATGGGCGTCAACGACGACAACTACGACGGCAGCCAGCACATCATCTCCAACGCCTCGTGCACCACGAACTGCCTGGCCCCGCTCGCTAAGGTGCTCGACGACGAGTTCGGCATCGTCAAGGGTCTGATGACCACCATCCACGCCTATACCGCCGACCAGAACCTGCAGGACGGGCCGCACAAAGACCTGCGCCGGGCTCGTGCCGCCGCCGTCAACATCGTGCCCACCTCCACCGGTGCCGCCAAGGCCATCGGCGATGTGTTGCCGCAGTTGAAGGGCAGACTGGACGGCTACGCGCTGCGGGTGCCGGTCGTCACCGGCTCAGTGACCGACCTGACCGCCGATCTGGCCCGCTCCGCCACCGCCGAGGAGATCAACGCCGCGTTCAAAGCCGCCGCCGAGGGCAGACTCAAGGGCATCCTGCGCTACTACGACGTCCCGATCGTGTCGAGCGACATCATCACCGACCCGCACAGCTCGATCTTCGACTCCGGACTGACCAAGGCGATCGACAACGAAGCCAAAGTGGTGTCCTGGTACGACAACGAGTGGGGCTACGCCAACCGGCTGGTCGATCTGGTCGCGCTGGTCGCTCGGTCCCTGTAAGCACTTGCACACCATGGGTATCCGGTCGCTCGACGACCTACTGGCCGAAGGCGTCGCCGGCCGCGGCGTGTTGGTGCGCAGCGATCTCAACGTTCCGCTCGATGACGAGCGCCGGGTCACCGACCCCGGTCGCATCAGCGCGTCAGCGCCGACGCTGAAGGTGCTGTCCGACGCCGGGGCCAAGGTGGTGGTGGCCGCACACCTGGGCCGGCCCAAGGACGGACCCGACCCGGCGCTGTCGTTGGCGCCGGTCGCCGTCGTGCTGGGCGAACAGCTGGCCCGGCATGTGCAGCTGGCCGCCGACGTGGTCGGCACCGACGCGCTGGCCCGTGCCGAGGGGCTGGCCGACGGGGATGTGCTGCTGGTCGAGAACATCCGCTTCGATCCCCGCGAGACCAGTGGGGACGACGGCCAGCGGCTGGCGCTGGCCCGGGCGCTGGCCGAGTTGGTCGGCGGGGACGGCGTGTTCGTGTCCGACGGGTTCGGTGTGCTGCACCGCAAACATGCCTCAGTCTACGACGTGGCCACCCTGCTGCCGCACTACGCCGGGACGCTGGTGGCGGCCGAGCTCAAGGTGCTGGAGCAGCTGACCGAATCCACCGAGCGGCCCTACGCTGTGGTGCTGGGCGGATCGAAGGTATCGGACAAGCTGGGTGTCATCGAGTCGTTGGCCACCAAGGCCGACAGCATCGTGAT
>NZ_JBYCKY010000228.1:0-2576 GCF_057473605.1 Mycobacterium sp. TH-M82
GCGAGTTCGGCGTCCAACCAATCACGCAGCATCGCCACTCGGCGCCGGCCCGGCGGATCCTCCGGCAGCCACTCGCGCGTCAGCCGCCCGGCGCCGAGCGGCAACGACAACGCCACCTCGGGCTCCTCGTCCACGCCGTTGCACAACTCCAGCGAGCCGCCCCCGATGTCAAGGTTGATGATCCGTCCCGCGCTCCACCCGAACCACCGGCGCACCGCCAGGAAGGTCAACCGGGACTCGTCCTCCCCGCGCAGCACCTGCAGCTCGACGCCGGTCTCGGTGCGCACCCGAGTCAGCACGCTCTCGGAGTTGGACGCGTCCCGCACCGCCGAGGTGGCGAAGGCCATCAGCTCCGTACAGCCCGAACTCGCAGCGATCTTGGCGAACTCGTCGATGGTCGACAACAGCTTGTCGGCGCCGCGCCGGGTGATCTTGCCCGAACTGTCGGTGTTTTCGGCCAGCCGCAGGGCGGCCTTGGTCGAGCTCATCGGGGTGGGATGACCGCCCCGGTGTGCATCCACCACCAGCAGGTGGACGGTGTTGCTGCCGACGTCGAGCACGCCTAATCGCACAAAACACAATTTAACCAGGAACGCGGGCGGGTGAAACTCTGGTCTAGCGTGGGATTCTGTGACATCCCTACCTGCTACTCACCCGGGCTCCCACACACAAGAAGTCGACCCGGACTTTCCCCGCGAATGGGTGGAGTTCTACGACCCGGACAATACCGAGCATCTGATCGCCGCCGACCTGACCTGGCTGCTGTCGCACTGGACTTGCGTGTTCGGCACCCCGGCCTGTCGGGGCATCGTCGCGGGCCGGCCCGATGACGGATGTTGTTCGCACGGCGCATTTTTGTCCGACGACGACGACCGCGTCCGGCTCGACGCGGCCGTAGCCCAGCTGACCGACGACGATTGGCAGTTCCGCAGCAAGGGGTCAGGACGCAGGGGCTACCTGGAACTCGACGAGAACGAGGGTGAGCAACAGTTGCGCACCCGCACGCATATGGGTGGGTGCATCTTCTTGAACCGGCCCGGGTTCACCGGCGGCGCCGGGTGCGCGTTGCACATCAAAGCGGTCCGGCTCGGGGTGCACCCGATGACCATGAAGCCGGACGTCTGCTGGCAGCTGCCGATCCGGCGCAGTCAGGAATGGGTGACCCGCCCGGACGGCAGCGAGATCCTCAAGACCACCATCACCGAATTCGACCGGCGGGGTTGGGGTCCCGGCGGCGCCGACCTGCACTGGTTCTGCACCGGCGATCCGGCCGCCCATGTCGGCGCCAGGCAGGTGTGGCAGAGCATGGCCGTCGAACTCACCGAGTTGCTCGGCGAGAAGGCCTACGCGGAGCTGGCCGCAATCTGCCAGCAGCGTCACGAACGGGGCCTGGTGGCTGTGCATCCGGCGACCACACTGGCCCAGCGGGCCCAGCAGCACCAGCAGGAACAACCGGGTCGCTCCCGGTAGCCCACCCGACTTCGCACCCCGGTGCCGTTTCGGTCGCGGTCTACGACGCGCAGAGCGGTCTGGTCGCCGGGCCCGATGGCACGGTGTACTCACTGCAAGACTCGACCGACATCGGCGCCGACGGCTGGAAGGCGATGCTGGCGCCCGTGGGCTGAGGTGTCTGATGTGTCAACCTGGGTCGGCGGCGAGTCGACCGACCCGGCCGTCGGCGCAATCGGTATGCTGGCGCTAGGCATTCCGGGAATTCCGGATGAATCATTAACACCAATGGAGTTGTATAGTGCCTAAAGCCAAGGTCCAGAACGTGGATGTGGAGCCAGACGGCGATGTTCATGACGAACTTACGACAGAAACCCACGACGACCTTGATGCGCTGAACGGCCACGAAGTTAGCGAACCGGTTGTCCTTGAGGCACGCAAACTTCACAAATCATTCGGCAGCGGCGCCACGAGCACGCCCGTGCTTAACAATATCGATCTGCAAATACATCGAGGCGAGTTCGTAGCGTTAGTCGGACCTTCGGGATCGGGAAAGTCGACGCTGCTGAGTATCCTCGGGCTTTTGGATCTCCCGACAAGCGGTGACGTTCTAGTGAACGGGGAGAGCGTCGCTCAGCTGTCGCGTCGGCGACTGGCCGCCGTCCGATGTCGGACAATCGGATATGTATTCCAAGCGTTCAATCTCCTGGCCGGCTTATCTGTCGTCGAGAATGTGATGCTCCCCGGATTGCTGGCCGGTAAATCGGGTCGTGCTCAACACGAGCGCGCAATGACCTTACTGGATCAGGTCGGGCTTGCTAAGTTGGGCAGACGAGTGCCCGCGGAATTGTCCGGCGGCGAGCAGCAACGCGTGGCCGTGGCGCGGGCATTGTTCATGACACCCGATGTGATACTCGCCGACGAACCCACCGGCAACCTGGATACCCATAACGGCCGCAAAGTCATCGACGCTCTCTACAGCCTGAATTCATCAGGTCAAACGATCGTCCTGGTAACCCATGATCAGTCAATCGCCGACGACGCCCCCCGGCTGATCTCCCTTCTCGACGGTGAGATCGAAGCCGACAGCGGCCAGGTCCAACTACCTCGCGATCTGGCATGGCTCG
>NZ_JBYCKY010000229.1:0-8936 GCF_057473605.1 Mycobacterium sp. TH-M82
TGGCCACCCAGATCGCCAACCTGCCCAGGCATCTGGGTATCCACTCCGGCGGCATGGTGATCTGCGACCGCCCGATCGCCGACGTGTGTCCGGTGGAGTGGGCCCGGATGCCCGGCCGCAGTGTGCTGCAATGGGACAAAGACGACTGTGCGGCAATCGGTTTGGTGAAGTTCGACCTGCTCGGGCTGGGTATGCTCTCGGCGCTGCACTACGCGCAGGACCTGGTGGCCCGGCACCGGGGCATCGAGGTGGACCTGGCCCGTATCGACCTGTCCGAGCCGGCGGTGTACGAGATGTTGGCACGCGCCGACTCCGTCGGCGTGTTCCAGGTGGAGTCGCGTGCCCAGATGGCCACCCTGCCGCGGCTGCGGCCTCGCGAGTTCTACGACCTGGTGGTGCAGGTGGCGCTGATCCGCCCCGGGCCGATTCAGGGCGGGTCGGTGCATCCCTACATCCGCCGCCGCAACGGCGTCGACCCGGTGACCTACGAGCATCCGTCGATGGCTCGCGCGCTGCGGAAAACGTTAGGGGTACCGCTGTTTCAGGAACAGCTGATGCAGCTGGCGGTGGACTGCGCGGGTTTCTCGGCAGAAGAGGCCGACCAGCTGCGCCGCGCCATGGGATCCAAGCGATCTACCGAGCGGATGCAACGGCTGCGGGCCCGGTTCTACGGCGGCATGCGTGAGCTGCACGGCATCACCGGCGAGGTGGCCGACCGGATCTATGAAAAGCTGGAAGCCTTTGCCAATTACGGGTTTCCGGAGAGCCACGCATTGAGCTTCGCGTCGCTGGTGTTCTACTCGGCGTGGTTCAAGCTGCACCATCCGGCGGCGTTCTGCGCCGCCCTGCTGCGAGCCCAGCCGATGGGCTTCTACTCGCCGCAGTCGCTGGTGGCCGACGCCCGCCGGCATCACGTGGTGGTGCACGGCCCGGATGTCAACGCCAGCCTGACACACGCAACGTTGGAGCACGCGGGAACGGCGGTCAGGCTGGGACTGGGCAGTGTCCGTCATATCGGAGACGAACTCGCCGAGAAGCTGGTCGGGGAACGAAACGCCGGCGGGCCGTTCGTCTCGCTGGCGGATCTGACTTCCCGGGTACAGCTTTCGGTGCCGCAGGCCGAAGCGCTGGCCACCGCCGGCGCTTTTTCCTGCTTTGCGATGTCGCGGCGGGAGGCGCTGTGGGCGGCCGGGGCGGCCGCCACCCAGGGTCTCGGCCACCTGCCCGGAGTCGGCGCCCCCTGCATCGGCGGGTCGCACATCCCGGCGCTGCCCGGAATGAGTGAGATCGAATTGGCCGCCGCAGACGTGTGGGCCACCGGCGTCTCCTGCGACAGTTTCCCGACCCAGTTCGTCCGCGCTGACCTCGACGCACTCGGGGTGATCCCCGCCGAGCAGCTGCTGAGCGTGCCCGACGGCACCCGGGTGCTGGTCGCCGGGGCGGTGACCCATCGGCAGCGGCCCGCGACCGCGCGCGGGGTGACGTTTGTCAACCTCGAAGACGAGACCGGAATGGTCAACGTGCTGTGCACGCCGGGAGTGTGGGTGCGGCACCGCAAGCTGGCACAGACCGCCGCAGCGCTGCTGGTTCGCGGGCAGCTCCAGAACGCCAGCGGGGCGGTCACCGTGGTGGCCGAGCGGCTGGGCTCGATCACCCTGGCGGCCAGATCCCGCTCGCGCGACTTCCGCTAGTCGCCGAGCGTGAAGCTGTTGCGAGATCTGCGCCGATTTTTCGCAACAGCTTCACACTCGGCGCCAACGATTAAACTCCCAGCCATGACCCTCAACCTTTCTGTCGATGAAGTCCTGACCACGACCCGATCGGTACGCAAACGACTCGACCTGGATAAGCCGGTACCGCGCGAGGTGCTGATGGAGTGCCTGCAGCTGGCGCTGCAGGCGCCCACCGGCTCCAACGCGCAGGGCTGGCAGTGGATGTTCGTCACCGATCCGGTGAAAAAACAGGCGATCGCCGACATCTACCGCGCCAACGCGCTGCCGTACCTGGACCTGCCCAAGCCCGAGTATGCCGACGGCGACGTCCGGGGTGAGCGCATGCAACCGGTCACCGACTCGGCGCGGTATCTCGCGGAGAACATGCAGGAGGTTCCGGTGCTGATGATTCCGTGTCTGGAGGGCCGGGTGGAGCAGGCGCCGTTGGGCATGAGCGCGTCGTTTTGGGCGTCGCTGTTCCCGGCGGCGTGGAGTTTCTGCCTGGCGCTGCGCTCCCGCGGGCTGGGTTCCTGCTGGACCACCCTGCACCTGCTCGAAGACGGCGAGAAGCAGGCCGCCGAGGTGCTCGGCATCCCACACGACAAGTACAGCCAGGGCGGGCTGTTTCCGGTCGCCTACACCAAGGGCACCGACTTCAAGCCGGCCAAGCGGCTGCCCGCCGAGCAGCTCACCCACTGGGACAGTTGGTGATTTATACCCCTTTGGGTTGAGGTTCATCACCGTGTCGAACAACTTCTCGGTGACGTCGCTGAGCTTGCTGTAGGTCGGCGACATGCCGGCGTTGTTGACCAGTACGTCGAGCTTGCCGAAGCGGTCGTACACCGCGTCGACCAATCCGTCGAGCTCGTCCCACCGGCCCACGTGGACACCGTAGGGCATTGCGGCGCAGCCGGTTTGGCCTTCGATCTGCTTGGCGGTGGCGACGCAGACGTCGTACTTGCGACTGGCGACGACCACGTCCGCGCCGCAGCATGCCGCAGCGTGCCGCGGCGAAGGCCATCTCGCGGCCCAGCCCACGGCTGCCGCCGGTGATCAGAACCACCCGATCGGTCAGATCGAAGAGGTCGTCGGCGTATCCCATGTCAGCAACCCTTCCTCGGGTGGGCATTGGAGAATAGTATTCTCCGCGGTTGCGGCCATTCGCCGTTCTGGACGCGATGCGAAAGGGGCGACATGGCCGGACCGCTGGAGGGCATCAAGGTCGTCGAGCTCGGCGTGTGGGTCGCCGGCCCGGCGGCCGGGGGCATCATGGCCGACTGGGGTGCCGACGTGGTCAAGATCGAACCGCCCACGGGTGACCCCGCGCGGTTGTTCGGCCGGATGCTGGGCCTCGGTGACGACGACAACCCGCCGTTCCAGATGGACAACCGATCCAAACGCAGCATCGTGCTGGACCTGACCACCGACGGCGGACTGGCGACAGCACGCCAATTGCTCTCCACCGCAGATGTTCTCATCACCAACGTGCGACCCGATGCGCTGCACCGGCTGGGTCTCGATTACGGCGCGGTGGCCGAACTCAATCCCCGACTGGTGTACGGACTCATCACCGGGTATGGCGAGACGGGGCCCGAGGCCAACCGCCCGGCCTACGATGTCGCCGCGTTCTGGGCCCGCTCCGGGGTCGCCGGCCTGCTGACGCGCCCCGGCGACACCCCGCCGTTCCAGCGCGGCGGCATGGGCGACCACGTTACCGGCATGACGCTGGTCGCCGCGATCAACGCCGCCCTGGTCGCCCGCGCTCACTCCGGTCAGGGCCAGCTGGTGACCACCTCGCTGTACCGGCAGGGCACCTACACCGTGAGCTTCGACCTCAACACGTTCCTGCTGACCGGTCGGCCGATCGCCATCGGTCAGCGCGAGTCGATGGGCAACCCCTGCATGAACAACTACCTGGCCGGCGACGATCGCCGGTTCTGGATCGTCGGGCTGGAGGCCGACCGGCACTGGCCGGCCTTGTGTCTGGCGGTGGACCGGCCGGAGTGGTTGGGCGACAGCCGGTTTGCCACCGCCCGCGACCGTGCGGCCAATGCCAGTGAGCTCATCGGGATGCTCGACGGGATCTTTGCGACCAAGCCGTTGGAAGAGTGGGCGAAGATCTTCGGTACCGAGCCCGATCTGTTCTGGTCGCCGGTGAATTCGATGGCGGATGTGCTCGGTGACGAGCAGTTCTACGCCGCGGGCGGGCTCGTCGACGTGCCCGACGACGGCGGGTCGATGCCGATGGTGGCCACCCCGGCGGACTTCCACGGCACCCCGTGGGCCCCACGATCGGCTGCCCCGGGGCTCGGTGAGCACACCGAGGAGATCCTGGCCGAGTTACGTCAGCGCTGAGTGGCGGACCACGGTGTGCACGAACCCGGACGCCTCGACCACCGGCGCGCTGATCTCGAGCGGGTGCGGCGCGGTCTTGCCACGTCGGGAACTCGAACGGAGGT
Organism: Mycobacterium sp. TH-M82; assembly: GCF_057473605.1. Taxonomy (NCBI): domain Bacteria; kingdom Bacillati; phylum Actinomycetota; class Actinomycetes; order Mycobacteriales; family Mycobacteriaceae; genus Mycobacterium; species Mycobacterium sp. TH-M82. The sequence goes on from NZ_JBYCKY010000229.1 coordinate 4,172, forward strand.
GCGTGTTGCTGGTTCCGGACCCGGATCGGATCATCGAGGTGCTCGATCACGGAGTTGTTTGTTTGCAGCCCAACGGAAACCGATATGGGTGACTTTACCGGACCCCTTGGCCGCGGTGGCGGCCGTGGCAGCGGTGCTGGTGGTCACCGTTGCGGGGATCGCCCTCGCGCTGGTCGCCGTCCTGCGCCGAACCGCCGCCCGGCCGACGTCGTCCACGTCCAGCCCGCAGCGCGCCCTGTCGTGACGCGGCGCATCTCGGCGTTCGTCGGCTTCTGGTACGACTTCGTCGTCGGCGACGACTGGCGCGTCGCGGTCGGGGCCGTGGCTGCGCTGGCGCTGACGTACGCCCTGAGCCGTACCACGGGTGTCCCGACCTGGTGGGTGCTGCCGGCCGCCGTGCTGGTCCTGCTTCCGCTGAGCCTGCGGCGCGTCGCCCGCCACAGCCGGCCCGAACCACCCGCTGAATAGACGTGCGACGGCCGCAGGCAGGTGAGCTCGGCACCCGGCGGGGCGGAGGATTCTGAACGCGCAGTGTGAGAGCGGAGCCCCTGACACCGTGGCCCCATCTGCGGATGGAATCGGTCGCCTGAACTCGCGGGCGATCAACGCTGACAAGTCGACTCGGCCAATCAAACCGGCTGGGCCCTCACATTCGATCGCGCTGATCGCCCGCGCCGGCGCCACCTTGACCTGATCAGCCCGCACAGCGGTGGGGCGAACGCTCGGATCGAGGACGGCACCGCACCAACCGCGTCACCTTGCGGGCCCCCAGTCAGATCATCGGCCGGGGCCACGCTCGAAGCAGACGGACGGCCCGTTCGGCGTCAGTCACCGGCATTCGGCCTCCCGTGGTCGTGCTCGTCGAATGTCTAGCCGGTTGTACGGTAGTTGCACTGCGTTGGATTTAGACCGATTTATACCGCCCCGGCGAACCCGTGCTGACGCCACGCCTCGTAGACGGCGACCGCGGCCGCGTTGGACAGGTTCAGTGACCGCCGGCCGGCCAGCATCGGGATGCGCAGCTGCGCGCTGACGTGCTCATCGGCCAGCACCTCCGCCTCCAGTCCGGCGGGTTCGGGCCCGAACAGCAACACGTCACCGGCCTGGTAGCGCACGTCGGCAAACGATGTGCTCGCCTGCGCGGTGAAGGCGAACACCCGGGCCGGACCCAGCGCTTCCCACGCCGCCTGCAGCGACGGGTGCACCGTGACCGACGCCAGGTCGTGATAGTCCAGCCCGGCGCGCCGCAGCTTGGGTTCGGACAGGTCGAAGCCCAGCGGCTCGACCAGATGCAGCTGCGCGCCGGTGGCCGCCACCATCCGGATGGCGTTGCCGGTATTGGGTGCGATCCGTGGCGAGCAGAACATCACGTTGAACACAGCACAGCCCTTCGAAACGTCGTCGATGGCTTACACCCAAGCCGCCATATGCCCTACGTGATACCCTACATGGATGCAGAAAACGAGTGTCTACCTCAGCGCGGACGAAGTGGCGCGGCTCGCGACACTCGCCGAGCGAGAGAACACTTCGCGGGCCGAGGTGATCCGGCGCGCGATCAGAACCTACGAACCGTCGGGACGCGGCGATCGAAACTTCGCTGTGGTGGGCAGCGGCGAGGGCCCGGGTAATTCGGTCGCTGACTATTCGAAGGGCGAGTTACTCGACGGCTTCGGCGCATGACGATGGTCCTCGATGCCGCACCGCTGGTGGCAGTCGCGGATCGGCGTGACAGAGCCCAGGGGGCGATCGAGGCGCTCCTACGGGATGAGCCGGGGGAGTTGATCATCGCTGCGCCGGTCACCGCCGAAATCGACTACCTACTGGGCAAGCGTATCGGGCGGGACGCACGGCTTGCCTTCTTCACTGATCTCGCGGCCGAGCGGTTCCACACCGCATGCCTGGAGCCGACCGACTACCGGGTGATCGCAGACTTGGAACGACGCTATGCATCTCTCGACGTCGGATTGGCCGATCTGAGCACCGTGATCGCTGCCGCCAAGGCGGGCACCCGCAGGGTGCTGACGTTCGACGAGCGGCACTTCAGGGTTCTGCGCCCGCTCAACGGCGGCACATTTACCGTGCTGCCCGCGGATGCGTGAGGCCCGCGGACCCATGCAGGCGCGAAACCGCCGAGGACGTCCCCGATGGCGTAAACAATTTGCTCGCACGCCCATTTCAGGGTCCGGTGGGACCCCGCAAACTCTGTCTGTTCAGTAAGAAGTGTGGTGACCGCGGCTGCGGGCTGTCATACTTGTCGGGTTGCCATCGCCATAGCACGGGCCAACCACGGCTTGTGGAGCATCACTGACCCGTAACCGGCGGCGGTGTGCAGGAAGCCCAAACGAACGCCCATGAACGCCAATCAACGAGGCGCCGACAGTGAAACCCACCTGGACGGTCGGTACCGCGGCCGCGGACCGGTGACCCTGTTCTCCCACCCGGACGGGGTGGACGGCGTGGCACCGGCTCCCAAGGGCAGCCGCACCGGGCCGGACGCACCGCCCCGCCAGGCGGCCAAGCTGCCGAGGTGGGCGGTGCGCAATTGGCCGGTCCGCGTCAAGGTGCTGGCGATCGCGCTGCTTCCGATGGCGCTGGCGATCGCCTTCGGCGGACTGCGGATCTCGGGCGCACTGACCGAAGCCGGCCGGTTGCGGCTGGCCGCCGACCGCGCGGCGATGGTCCCGGCGATCACCGACTACATGTCGGCGCTGGGCAACGCGCTGGTGGCCGCCTCCTCCGGGGGTGACGCTCAGGGCGCGAACAGGGGCTACGAGAACCGCAAATACGAACTGCAGTCGCGGTTGGCGGACACCGACGTGGCGACCGACGTGCGGTCCGGAGTCACCACTTTGCTGGACCGCGGCCAGGGCCTGCTGGACGCGGTGTTGGCGAACAGCATCGGGTTGCGAGACCGGGTGACCGGCTACGTGCCGATCCTGATGACCGCCCAGGACGCGATCAACGGGTCGGTGCGTCTGGACAATGAACGGATTCGGGCGCAGACCGAAGGCTTGAGCCGGGCGGTCGGCGCACGCGGCCAGATGATGATGCAGCAACTGCTGGTCAACCGGGGCGGCGAGCTCCCCGAGCCAGACCTGCGCACCGCGATGATTACTGTGGCCGGCACCGAGCCGTCGACGTTGTTGGGGATGAACCAGGTGCTCGGCGTCGACTCGCCGGACGCCAAGAAGCTGCAGCAGCAGCTGGTGACCCGGATGGCGGTGATGTCCGACCCGACCAGTGTGCTGCCCGACAACCCGGTGCTGGCCGACTCGATACGCAGCACCGACGCGATCGCCGCGCGGGTGATCGAGCACACCAGCGGGTCGGTGATCCAGTCGGTGGAGGGCCAGGCCGCCGCCCGGCGCAACGCCGCGATCGGCGACATCGTCTTGGTGCTGGCCGCGATCGGGCTGGCGCTGGTGGCGGTGTGGCTGGTAGCCCGATCGCTGGTGCGGCCACTGCGCACCCTGCGGGACGGCGCCCTGCAGGTCGCCCACGCCGACCTGGAGAGCGAGATCGCCCAGGTGCGGGCCGGCTCGGCTGGTTCGGAGCGGGACCCGGCGCCGCTGCCGGTGCACACCACAGAAGAGGTCGGCCAGGTCGCGCACGCAGTCGACGAGCTGCACGCCCAGGCACTGCTGCTGGCCGGTGACGAAGCGAGGTTGCGGCTGCTGGTCAACGACATGTTCGAGACCATGTCGCGGCGCAACCGCTCCCTGGTCGACCAGCAGTTGTCGCTCATCGACCGGTTGGAGCGTGACGAGGACGACCCGGATCGCCTGGACAGCCTGTTCCGGCTGGATCACCTCGCCGCCCGGATGCGCCGCAACGGCGCCAACCTGCTGGTGCTGGCCGGCGCACAGATCTCGCACGAGAAGGGCCGATCGGTGCCGTTGGCGACGGCGATCAGCGCGGCAACCTCCGAGGTGGAGGGTTATCGCCGGGTGGAGACCGCGATGGTGCCCGACGTCATGGTGGTCGGCGCTGCCACCGGCGACGCCATCCACCTGTTCGCGGAGCTGATCGATAATGCGCTGCGCTATTCGCCGGCTACGGCGCCGGTCCAGGTTTCCGCCGAATCCGCCGCCGACGGCGGGGTGCTGGTCGAGATCGTCGACTCCGGGTTGGGAATGACCGACACCGACCTTCGTATCGCCAACATGCGGCTGAGCGCCGGCGGTGAGGTCACCCCCGAAAACGCACGGCACATGGGCCTTTTCGTGGTGGGCCGACTGGCGCACCGGCACCGGATGCGGGTGTGGCTGTGGCCGACGTCGCCCGCGGGGCGGGGCATCACCGCCAGGGTGTACCTGCCGCCGAGCCTGCTGGTCGGTGGCACGGGTGGCATGGGTGGCATGGGAGGCATGGGAGGCAGCGAAGGCAGCGAGCCGGCGCCGCGCCGGGTGCCGGCGCCGGCGCCCACGCAGGTTGTCGACGAACAGGCCGGCGGTGCGGGAGCCGCACGGGGCAACGGCTCCCGGGCGGGCGAGCCCGCGATCTCGCTGCTGCCGCGGCGCAGCCCGGGATCCAGTGGTATCACCGGAGCGCCCGCCGAACCACCGGCAGTCGACGGTGCCGGGCGCTCGCCCGCCGAAGCCGCGCCGGCACCGCCGGCCGGGCCGGCCCCGCTGATCGCGTCGGCACCACCGGTTCCGCCCGCCGGGGCCCACGTCGAGGACGTGATCTACCAACGGATGATGTCGGAGTGGCTGGTCGACCCGCACGAGTTGGGCCGCAGCGCCGACCTGGACTGGAAGTCGGT
>NZ_JBYCKY010000230.1:0-4916 GCF_057473605.1 Mycobacterium sp. TH-M82
GCTGCCGCCGTCGGCACCGGCCCCGCCGGTACCGCCGTCGCCGCCGTTACCGAAGAACCCGGCGTCACCGCCGTTGCCGCCGGCCACACCGGCCTCACTGCTGTCCCAGCCGGCCCCGCCGTCGCCGAACCACAATCCGCCGGCAGTGCCGTTCGGATCAGCCTCCGTGCCGTTGGTGCCGTTGCCGATCAAGAACTCCCCGGCCGACTTGTTGATGGCGTCGTCGACCTGTATGCCGACCGGGCTGTTGATCCAGTCCTCCATGCGGGTGTTGAACGGCTGCCACAACGCCGCGTCGATCACCTTCGCCGGGTCGAGCTGCGGATTGGCCGTGATCAGCTGGTCGAAGAACGGCGACGTGCCGAAGACCTGGTCGACCCCGGTTTCGGCGGTCGACGGCGCATCGACCGGCGCCACCGCGCTCGGGTCGAAGAAGTCCAGCCAATCGAATTCGGCCTGCGCGGACGGCGCGGTCACCAGTGGGGTCATCCCAAATGCCAAAAACGCACCCGCCGCACTGGCCGCGCCGATCGCCCGGTTGCACCGGCGTGCCCTCGCTGAGCAGCGTGAGCCCCCGGTGTGCTTCCTACCAGTCATCTGTCAAACCTCCCCGTGTGTGGCGCGATGATCGAACAGCAATGAAACGACGACAACAGTGCAGAATACAGTATTAGCGCCTGGAGTAATCACATGGTGACGCCGGTGACCCGGGGTGCATCCGAAAGAAGCTGGCGTCCAAAAACAGGCAGTCCAGGGCGATGTCGTCGAGCCGCCGCTGCGCCCACGCGTGGTATTCGGCGCGGATCGCCGTGCAGACCTCCGAGACCGTGGATTTGGAGATGGCGGCTTGGTCGCCGCGTGTTTCGGCGAGGGTGGCCTCTCGGTGATGCGTTTCAGATCGATCGCACCATCGACCGGTACCGTGGCGGCCCATACCTGACGGGGCTGTCTTTCGCTCGCGCGCTGACCGTGCTCGATTTGGCTGCCGACAGCTCGGGTGCATGGGTGATGCGCGTCGGTGGCACTTTCGCTATCTCGACGGCCCCACACACGGTGACTCAGCAGTGGGCGCGGCACATCGTCGCGGCGTTTACTGCGTAATCTGACACGACGTCGCCGGTAGAGAGCGGGCTCTGCTGAAGGCCCAGCGCAGCCGCCGAGCGCATGCAGGCCGAGCCATTGGCTTCGTCTTCGTGAATACCGAACCGGGCGGCGAGCACCGTCGCCCCCGGCTACGGCGTGACGAGAATCTTGCAGTGCCGCCCCGGGTCGGCCAGGTCGTCGAATGCCGCGCCCACCCCGTCCAGTCCGACCTCGCCGGTGATCACCGGCGTGACATCGATCTCGCCCTCGGCGATGGCGAGCAAGGACGCCGCGAACTCGCCCGGGTCGTAGGCCAGCACGAACTGCACGTTGATCTCCTTGGCGATGGCAAAGAACGGGTGCACGGTGTCGGGCTGCATGCAGACCCCGGCGACGACGATCCGGCTGCCGATGGGGGCGCGGCGCAACACGTCGTCGATGATGCCCGGCACTCCGACCGCTTCGAATATCACCTTCGGCGTCACCGTGTCGAACGGTGAACCGTCGGCCGGGTCGATGATCTGATGCGCACCCATCGTTGCCGCGAGATTCCGTCGGGACGATGAATAGTCCGCGGCCACAACCGTTTCGACCCCTCGGTTATGAAGCGCGGCGATGACGGCGATGCCGATTGGCCCGCAGCCGAGTACCAGTGCGGTCTCACCGCGCTGGATACCCGACTTGTTGACCGCGTGCAGGCCCACCGCCATCGGTTCGGCCAGCGCGGCGTGTTTGGGATCCAGCCCGTTCGGTATGGGCAGCAGCAGCGGCGCGGACAGCAGCATCCGTTCGGCGTAGCCGCCGAGCGTGGTGTTGCTGTAGATGATCGGTTCGATCCCGGCCGTCGACAACAGCACCGGAATCGAAGTCACCACCGTGCCCGGCGCCACGGTGTCGGTGTCCGGCCCGGATTCGAGCACCTCGGCGCTGAACTCGTGGCCCATGAACACGTCGGCGTCGAGGTCGACGGTCGCATCGCCGGTCGGCATGCCCCGCATGGCTCTCGTCGCCGCCAGCACCTGATCGCCGTGTGCGGCGAAATGCAGGTCGGACCCGCAGATGCCGCACGCCTTCACCGCTACCAGCACCTGGCCGGGCCCGGGCGCCGGATCGGGCACGTCCTCGCGGCACACCATGCGGCCGGCGCGCAGCACCGCCGCGCGCATCAGCTGGGCTCCACCTGCTGCTTGAGCTCGTCGGTGTGCTCGCTTACCGCTTTCATGATCGCCTCCCCGGCTCGCCCGAACAGCCGATCGCGCATGCCTTTAGCCCAGTCGTGGGATGCCCGCGGCGCGCTCAGCTGTCCTTGGAAGTGCGGAATCACGTTCCGGGCCAGCAATTCGTAGCAGTGGTAGGTGGCCGCGGGCGGCGCCCAGTCGTGACCGAGCAGCAGCAGGGTGCCGAATCCGCCGGACCGGTCGAGCAGGTCGGTGATGTAGGCGATTGCGTCGTCGGGTGTGCCGATGCAGCAGTTGCCGGTCGCGGCATAGTCTTCGACGAACTCCCGCGGCGACCGCGGGGAGCCTTCGACGGCGTTGGCCAGCGGAACGAAGCCGGCCGCGCCGAAATAGTTCGCGAAGTCGGCCAGCCCGTAGGTGCAGTCCTCGACGGCCTGTTCGCGGGTGTCGGCGATGTGCATGATGCCCAGCACCCGCCAGCCGGTACGGTCCGGCTCGCCACGGCCGGCCTTGGCGGCCTGCTCACGGACCACTTCCCAGGCGTTCTCCAACGCGGCGTAGCCGCCGGGCACCGACATCGACAAAGACAGCAACGACGTCCCCAGCGTCCCCGCCAGCCGTGGACCGGACGGCGAAATCATTGCCGCGGTGGAGATCTCCGGATACGGCCAGCTGTAGGGCCGGATGTGCAGCTGTGCGTCGCGCAGGATGAACCAATCCGAGTGCCTGTCGACCAGCTCTCCCGGCGCGGCGCGGAACAGCGCCAGAATGGCTTCCAGGGACTCCTGCATCATCCGGCGCTGTTCGACCGGATCGATGCCCATCATGTGGGCATCGGTGGGCAGCGCACCCGGCCCGGTGCCGAACATCACCCGACCCCGGGTCAGGTGGTCCAGCAACACCCACCGGTCGGCCACCATCAGCGGGTGGTGATAGGGCAGTGAGACCACGCCGGTGCCCAGCCGGATGTGCTTGGTGCGCTCGGCGGCCGCCGCGATGAACACCTCGGGGCAGGCGATCAGCTCGTAGCCGCCCGAGTGGTGCTCGCCGAACCAGGCCTCGTCGAAACCCAGCCGATCCAGCGCCACGACCCGCTCCATGTCGTATTCCAGTGCGACCGTGGGTGACTGGCCGACCGGGTGAAACGGCGTGATGAAGACTCCGAATCGCAGCGGCGCCGATGGTGCGGTCATCAGGACTGCAGTCCGGACAGAAACTCCAACAACGCCGCGTTGACCTCGCCGGGCCGTTCCTGCTGCAGCCAGTGCCCCCCACCTTCGATCATCACCTCGCGGTAGCAGCCGGTGACCAGCTCCCCGGCTCGGTCGCGGCGGGTGAAGCCCAGCACCGGGTCGGCGGTTCCGGCGATGAACAGCGCCGGCACGTCGATGGTGGCGGCCACCGGGTCGGCCAGGATCTCCCAGTTGCGGTCGAGGTTGCGGTACCAGTTCAGTCCTCCGGTGAAGCCGGTGCGGGAGAACTCGGTGACGTAATGGTCGAGCTCGTCGGCGCTGATCCAATCCGGCAGCCCGTCCGGTTCGGGGAGCCGGTCGATGAAGCCCATCGGACCGCGAGCGGCCATCCGCGCCGCCGCATCCGAATCCAGCAGTCCTCGCGGGCCGCCGATCATCCTGCGCATGGTGCGGGCCGGATCGGATGCGAGTTCGGCGTCGGCAACACCCGGGCGCTGAAAGTACAGCATGTAGAAGAAGTTCTCGCCGAAGATCTTGCGGAACGCCTGCGTGGGTGGCACCTGCGGGCGCGGCATAGGCGGAACGCTCAACCCTGCTACCGCCGCCACCCGGTCGGGGTGCAGCTGCGCGGCGCTCCAGGCGACGGGGGCGCCCCAGTCGTGGCCGACCCAGACCGCGCGCTGCGCACCGACGTCGTCGAGCAGGCCGGTCAGGTCGGCGGTCAGGGCGGCAATGTCGTAGGCCTCGACCTGCTCGGGTCGCGACGAGCCTCCGTAGCCGCGTTGATCGGGCGCCAGCACGTGAAAACCGGCATCGGCCAGAGCCGGGATCTGGTGGCGCCACGAGTAGGCCAGTTCCGGGAAGCCGTGCGCCAAGATCACCACCGGCGCGCTGGAACTTCGGTCACCCGCTTCGGTGACCCGCAAACGCACACCGTTGGTATCGACTACCCGTTCAGCAGGGGCGGGCGTTGCGGCGCTCACCGTCTCACCAAACCACACCCAACACCGTGCTGAGAAGGGCTTGTCGATCCGGCTCTGCCAAGTCGGCGATCGCCATGGCGGTAACCTTGACTGTTGGCGCTACCACCGGAAGGATTTGGCCGACCCCATGACGTTGATGGCCGATGCTCGATGAATCGGAAAAACGTGGTCCGCACGCTCACGGCGATCGCCGTGGTACTGCTGCTCGGCTGGTCGTTCTTCTACTTCAGCGACGACACCCGCGGATATCAGCCCGTCGACACCTCGGTGGCGGTGGCGCAGATCCACAGCGGCAACGTCAAGAGCGCGCAGATCGACGATCGCGAGCAGCAGCTGCGATTGACCCTGGACAAACCCATCAGCGCCGACGGTGCCGCCAACGCAGCCAAGATCATCGCCAAGTACCCGACCGGGTACGCGGTCACCCTCTATGACGCGTTGAGTGGCAAGAAAGCCGAGATCAACACCGTCGTCAACCA
>NZ_JBYCKY010000231.1:0-5571 GCF_057473605.1 Mycobacterium sp. TH-M82
ATTCCGACTCTGACTCGGACTCGTCATCCCCCCAGGTCTCCGGCAGCATCGGCATTCGCGGCCCGCCGCCGAATCCGTCATCGGCCAGCGTGGTCAATCCCGCCACCGTAACCCGCGGCTTGCGCGTCGTTCTGGCAAACCCCGACGCGCCCGCCCCCGCCTCCGATGCCCCCACCGGCGCCGCGGCGTCGGGGCCGGTGTCGAAGTCCAAATCCATGAACTCGTCGGCGAAGCCTTGCATCGTCGCCCGCCGGCGCCGCCGCGCCCGGGCCTGTTCTGGGGCCGACGCCCGCGCCACCGCCGCGGCGGCCGGCACCCGAGCGGCCGGGGCCGGAACTTTGGTGCGGTCGATCAGCGTCGGTCCGACCCCGGTGCCGGGATCGGCAGCGCCCACCAGGTAACCAAAGCCCACCACACCGGTCACCGGCGCCGGCGGCGCTGCGCCCACCCCGACCCCTGCTCCGGCGGGCGCCCCCGGCGCGCCGGGGGCGGCGATACCGGACGCGAAACCCGCCACCGCGGCGCCAGATTGCTCGGCACCGACCGGTGCCGTGACCGGCGCCGCAGCCGGGACGACGGCGGGTGCGACCGCGCCCAGCATCGCCAGATAACTGACGCCCAGGCTGATCGCGATCGGCACAGCGATCGCCGGAGCACTCAACATCAACCCCCAGAGCGTAAATCCGGTGGGGAACCAGAACGCCTCGTAGGCGATGAAGGCCAGCAGCGGGAGCCAGGCAGCCGGGTTCGCCATGATGGCGGTAATAACCCGGGACGGATTCCGGACCAGATGGACGAGTTGGTTCACCATCTGGGTGAGAAAATCCGACCCCGCCGGCGGTTGGCCGGCCGCCGGCAAGGCGTTATTCGTCTTGCACACGATCGGCGCCGGAGCGACGCGCGGCGCCGCCGCCAAAGCCGAGCCGGAGACGGCGTGGTAGGTGCCCATCGTGGTAGCCGCCTGGATCCACATCCGTACGTAGTCGGCTTCGTTCAGCGCGATCGGGATCGTATTGACGCCGAAGAAATTCGTGGCCACCAGCACCGCATGGGTCGTATGGTTGGCCGCCAGCTCGGCCAGTGTCGGCATGGCCGCCAACGCGGTGGTATACGCCGAGGCGGCGACCTCGTGCTGCGCGGCCACTCCGGCGCTGTTGACACTGGCCCGGGTCAACCACGCCAGGTAAGCCAGGTGTGCGGCCACATACTGCTCGGCGCTGGGACCCTGCCATGCCGAAGCTTGCACCTGCGCCAGCAGTGCGGTGAGTTCCTCTGCGACCATGGCGTATTCAGCGCTCAACGAGGTCCACGCCCCGGCGGCTTCCAGCAACGGACCCGGGCCCGGGCCGCCGGAAAGCAATGCCGAATGCACCTCCGGCGGGGAGGCGATCCAGACCGGGGCCATCCTCATCAGCCGCCCGCACTCAAATACGTCGCCGCCGCGGCGGCATCCCCGGTGGCGTAGCTGGCGCCGGACTCGCCCACGCCCACGCCTGCGCGGCCCAGCTCCTCGACACCCTGGGCAGCCACCGTGGCGTGTTCGCGGCCCTGGGCGGAGAAGCCCGCCGCGGTCTGCAACGACACCGGGTCGGCGGCCGGTGGCACGACCGCGGTGATCAGCGGCGCGGCAGCGGCATGGGCCGCCGCCAGCCGGGCCGTCAACGCCTCGACCGCCGCGCTGGCCGCCGCCAGACCCTCGGGGACCACTCGTAAGGTCATCACAGATCCTCCTTGTGCGCTCCGACACAGACATTCATCGCACGAGCCTCGAATCGACCAGCGGGTTGACCAGCTGGACATAGGTTGGACTGTCGCTGTCGCCCAACAGGATTGCCCGTCCGGCCGGCAGACGGCCGAACCGCTGTCCGCGAATCTTGCCGCTGTCAGCCGGGTTGCCGGACAGCATCAGCGTCGTCGCCTGCAGGTCGTTGAGGCGGCGCAGCAGTGGGTTGGTCATCAACGCGTGCGCCGACCCGGTCGCGCGGCCGGTGACGATCACCCGCAGTCGGAGATCGCCGGCCTGTGACAACAGGTGAATCAGGTTGGTCCACGGCCGTTGACCGGCATAGGGCCCGGTCAGCGCGGGCGTGTCCGGGACGGTGTCGACGTCGTCGACGATCAGGTAGTGCGTCTGGCCGTGATAGGTCCAGCCGGTCAGTTCCGAAGCCGACAGGCCGGCCGGCGGCTGTCGTGACGCGATCAGAGCCGACAGCCCCAGCATGGCCGGGACGATCCGGTCGACGTTGGCGGTGTATTCGTTGTCGGCGAACAGCGGCTCGTCGACCAGGTGCAGCCGCCGGTCAATCACGGTGAACGCCACCTGGTCAGCGGTGCTGTTGTCGCGCACCGTGCGGATGATGTGGCGCAGCAGGGTGGTTTTGCCGGACTTGGCATCGCCGAACACCATGAGCAGCGGATTGTCGGCGAAGTCCAGCTCGATCGGCGCCAGGTCTTCCTCTCGCTGCCCGATGACGATCCGCTCCGGACCCGGATACAGCGGGCCGAGGACATCCGGCGCCAGGCTGGTGGGCAGTAGCCGCACCGGTGGCGCGGTGACACCGGGGTAGCGGGCATTGATCTCGGCAATCCGGTCCAACTCCGGCGCGGCGAAAAGGAAGTGCTCGGCGGCCATCGTCAGGCCGCGGCCCGGCTGATTGGCCGGAACGGCCTCGGCCGGGCGGTGCAGCGCCCCGACCACCCGGACGTTGCTGTCCCGGGGGTCGTGCAGTTTGAGCTCCAGCCGCAGCCCCAGTCCGTCGCGCATCGCCAGCGGCACCTCCAGCCAGCTCGGTGTGGTGACGACCACGTGGATGCCGTACGCCAAGCCGACGTTGACCAGCTCGGTCACCTTAGTCAGCAGCGGGTTGCGAGTGTTGAACTGATCTGTGTTGTCGCGGCTGAATGCGTAGAGATTGTCGATGACCAAGAACACCTCGCCGGATCCGTCCTGGTATCCCTGGGCATCCCGGTCGTGACCGTCCCGGAAGGTCTCCCGGTGCTGCCGGTCGGCCAGCAACTGCTCGAGCTCGCCGAACGTGCGCCGGATCCGTTCCGGTTGCAGGCCCGAGGCGACACTGCCGACGTGGGCTAGGTCGGCCACCGCCCGCAGCTGGCCGCCGCCGTAGTCCAGGCAGTAGAACGTCACCTCGCGCGGCGAGTGCAGGCAAGCTGCCGAGCAGATAAACGTCTGCAGCGCAGTCGTTTTCCCGGATTTCGGGCCACCGTGGATCACCATGTTGCCGGCTGACGAACGAGCGTCGAACACCAGCGGGTCGCGGCGCATCTCGAATGGCCGGTCGATCTCGCCGAGCGGCCAGCGCAGCTGCCCTTCGCTGACCGCGGCACGCACCAGGACGGCGCTGAGCGCTATCGGCTCGTCCAGCGGCGGCAGCCACAGCTGCGGAGCACGCGGCCCGCAGCGGGCCAGCTGGTCACCGATGGTCGTGATGAGTTTGCGGGGCGGGCTGGCCGGCTCTTCCTCGGTATTGTCGACCGGCACCGCGTCCTGGTCGAAGGGCACGGCCCCGGCGGTGAACAGCCTGGGCTCTGGATCAGCGCGGGTCACAATGGCTCTCGACGCGCGGGGCGGGTCATAGATGCCGTCGACATAGGTGCTGCGGAACTTGATCGGCGCCGCGCCGGGTGCGGGCACCAAAAAGCCCTCGCCCTTGTGTTCCCTACCGGATTCAATGTGGTAGGCGTCCTCGACGCCGATGATCTGCCGAGACACGCTGGGGCTGGCCACCTTCAGCCCGATTCGGTAGGAGGTGTTCTTGTCGATGTCCTTGATCTTGCCCACGTCCAGCGTCTGGGACGCGAAGAGGATGTGAATGCGGAACGAACGGCCCTTGCGCGCGACGTAGTCGAACAACTCCGCGTATTCCGGATGATCAGCCAACATCAGGGTGAACTCGTCGGCCACCACGAACAGCGTCGGGATCGGCGGCAGGTCATAGGCCTCCGGACCGCGCTGTGCGCGAGCGTTCTCGTACTCGGTCACCGAGTTGAACGCGCTGCCCTGCAGCTGCCGGCCGGTCTCGCGTAGCAGCGACTCCCGGCGGGCCACCTCGCCGCGCAGCGTGTCGGCGAATCGGTCGGCCAACGACTTCTTCTCAGCCATGTTCGAGATGACCGCGACAACCTGGGGGAAGTTGCGGAAGATGTCGGCGCCGGCCTCGCCCTTGAAGTCGGCATAGATCACGATCAGCCGATCGGCGGGATGAGTGGTCAGCAGCGACAACAGGATCGCCATCAGGGTCTGCGACTTGCCGGCACCGGTCATCCCGATCATCAGCCCGTGCGGGCCCATTCCGCCCTCGGCTTCGTCCTTGAGGTCGAAGATCAGCGGCTCTCCGGTGGCGGTGACTCCGATCGGGACCCGCAGCTCCTCCTCCCGGCTCCGCGGCGCCCACAGTGTCGGGACGTCGAGGGAAGCCGCGTCCGGAATGCCCAGCAGGGTTGTGAAAGTGCCGCCCCGGGTGGCCGGCGACCGCAGCCCGGCATGAGTGGGGTTGGAGTCCCAGCGTGACAGTCGGCGGGCCAGATGGGCTGCCTCGTTCGCGGCGAGCTGGTCGGCGTGCGCGACATAGCACTGCCAGCCGCCGGTCTGCCAACGGTCTATCTGCGGGTGGTCGCCGCCGCCGATGCGCAGGATCGACCGTTCCGGGTCCGAATACTGCTCGCGGTGCGGAGCGGTGGCACCGTGGTACACGACGGTGACCCCCGCCCGGGGAACCGCCAGCGGCGATGCCGCCAAGTCGTTGAGATCCCAATCGGGGTCGTCGATGACGATCAGCAGGTGCCGCAACGTATCGGCGGGACCGCCGGTGAACGCCGGTCGGTCGGCGAGTACCGGATCCAGCAGCACCGCCAGCTCGCCGGGGTCGGTCGCAAGGTAGCGGGCGGGACCGAGGCCGTCAATCCGACCGGGAATGTCGGTGTGCGGTAACCACTTCAGCCAGGACCATGCCGGGCCTTCCAGGTCGGGCGTGGCCAGTGCCACCCCGAGGATCGTCGGGTCATGCCAGGTGACCACCTGGGCGATCCAGGCGCGTAGCACCGCGCGCACCCGGTCGCTTCCGGACTCGACTTGCGAGTCCGTGTCCGCGAGCACGGTGATCCTCGATACCCTGGTCAGATCCAGCCCGACCGGCATGTCGGGCACCGTGCGCTGAGTGTCGAGCAAGCTTCGCAACGCGCTGTGCGACACGGGTTCCAGGTCGATTTCGTCGGCGGTGTCGGTGACCCGCACCGCATTGGCAAGAGGCACCGAATGCCGCCCGATGCGCACCACCAGGAAGTCGTCGTCATGCGGGTCGCGTTCCCACTGGCGCCGTGATCCGGGCACAGCCGCCAGGTCACTCGGATCGGGGTGCGACCATAGCGCGGCAGCCCGCTGCGCGGCGGCGCTGGCCCGGATGTTGTCCCGCACCACCGACAGATAACGCAGGTAGTCGGCCCGTTCGGCGTCCACCTCCACGGTGCGGGCCAACTTGTCCCCGCCGCCGCGGTAGATGCCGGCCGCCGCCACCAGCAGAGCGAACGGGAAGAACAGCATCACCGGGGAGATCA
>NZ_JBYCKY010000232.1:0-3171 GCF_057473605.1 Mycobacterium sp. TH-M82
ACCAGGAACAGATCATGCGCATCGCGCAGAAGGTGGCCGGCTACTCGCTGGCCCAAGCCGACATCCTGCGGAAAGCCATGGGCAAGAAGAAGCGTGAAGTTCTCGACAAGGAGCGCGAAGGATTTGCCGAGGGCATGAAAGCGAACGGCTTCTCGGCTGGGGCGATCAAGGTGCTGTGGGACACCATCCTGCCGTTCGCCGACTACGCCTTCAACAAGTCGCACGCCGCCGGGTACGGGATGGTGTCGTACTGGACGGCCTACCTGAAGGCCAACTACCCGGCCGAGTACATGGCGGGGCTGCTGACCTCGGTCGGCGACGACAAGGACAAGGCCGCGGTCTACCTTGCCGACTGCCGCCGGCTCGGCATCACCGTGCTGCCGCCCGACGTCAACGAGTCCGGTGTGAACTTCGCCTCGGTGGGCACCGACATCCGCTCCGGACTCGCCGCGGTGCGCAACGTGGGCGCCAACGTGGTGGGGTCGCTGATCAGCACCCGCACGGCCAAGGGCAAATTCACGGACTTCTCCGACTACCTCAACAAGGTCGAAATGGGCGCCTGCAACAAGAAGGTCACCGAATCGCTGATCAAGGCGGGGGCGTTCGACTCACTGGGCCACCCGCGCAAGGGGCTGTTCCTGGTGCACGCCGACGCGGTCGACTCGGTGCTGGGCACCAAGAAAGCCGAGGCGATGGGACAGTTCGACCTGTTCGGCGGGGCAGACGGCGACGCCGCCGCCGCCGGCGGGGTGTTTTCCATCAAGGTGCCCGACGAGGAGTGGGCCGACAAACACCGGCTCGCGCTGGAACGGGAGATGCTGGGTTTGTACGTGTCGGGGCATCCGCTCAACGGCGTAGCGCACCTGCTCACCACCCAGACCGACACCGCGATCCCGGCGATCCTGGACGGCGAGGTACCCAACGATGCGCTGGTTCGGGTCGGCGGCATCCTGGCGTCGGTCAACCGCCGAGTCAATAAGAACGGAATGCCATGGGCATCAGCGCAATT
This sequence comes from Mycobacterium sp. TH-M82, assembly GCF_057473605.1. Lineage (NCBI taxonomy): Bacteria > Bacillati > Actinomycetota > Actinomycetes > Mycobacteriales > Mycobacteriaceae > Mycobacterium > Mycobacterium sp. TH-M82. The sequence goes on from NZ_JBYCKY010000232.1 coordinate 1,010, forward strand.
GGAGGATCTCACTGGTGGCATCGAGGTGATGTTCTTCCCGCACACCTACTCGGCTTACGGCGCCGAGGTTGTTGACGACGCCGTCGTGCTCGTCAGCGCCAAGGTGGCGATCCGTGACGAACGGATATCGCTGATCGCCAACGAACTTGCGGTGCCGGACTTTTCGGACGCCCGGTCGGACTGTCCGCTGGCGGTCAGCATGCCGACCCGGCAGTGCACGCTGGACAAGGTCACCGCGCTCAAGCAGGTTCTCGCACGCCATCCCGGCACGGCGCAGGTGCAGCTGCGGCTGATCAGCGGCGACCGGATCACCGTTTTAGAGCTGGACTCCGCCTTGCGGGTGACACCGTCGTCGGCGCTGATGGGCGACCTCAAGGCGCTGCTGGGGCCCGGCTGCCTGGGTGGCTAGATCGGCTCACGCCCTGATCACGGTGAGGGCAGGCCCGAACGCACACCGGTACTGCCTCGACGGGTCCCCGACAGACCGAAATCCGTCGGGGACCCGTCGCTGGACTCCCGACCCCCGGGGCTTGTGTGGCGTCCGACACGATAGTGCGGAGCACCGACCAAGATTACAACACAATAACCGGTTAGAAACAAGAGCTCAGGTTAGAATGTATGGATTCGCGGCAGATAGGGCTAAAATCCAACGTTATGGCAGCGGTGCGCAGGCTTCCACCACCCAGATCGCCCAGCTCGGTGGCGCCGGCACGCCGCCGCACCCGCAGGATCCGCGGTCTGGACGCCGAACAGCGGCGCGCCGAGCGTCGCGAGCACCTGCTGGCAGCGGCGTTGGAACTGTTTGCCCGTGACGGTTACGACAACACCTCCATCGAGCAGATCTGTCAGACGGCCTATGTCGGCAACAAGGCGTTCTACGAACTGTTCGACAGCAAAGAGGACTGCTACGTGGGGTTGCTGCGCCAGATCACCGAACGCATCGAACGACGGCTGGCGCAGGCCCTGCAACAGTCGATCGAACGAAAAGACAAAGACACCCTGCGCGAGGTGCTGTCCGTATTCGCGCACGCAGTGGTCGACGACCCCCGCGTCGCGGTGGTGAGCTTCGGCGAGCGCGCGGGCATTTCGCCGCGAGTCGAAGCCCAGCGACGGGAGAACCGCCGCTGGGCGGCGGCTTTCATCGAGGCCTTTTGGCGTGAAAACCTGGTTGCGGAGGACAACACCCGCGCAGCGGCGATGGACTATCACGCGCTGGCAGTGGCCACCGTCGGTGGTTTGTTCGATACCATCGCCGACTGGATCTACGATGCGAATTCACCACAGCCACGCACGATCGACAAACTCATCGCCGACCTGACCACGTTCGCATCGGTCATCGAGACCGGGATCGCTGCGCGTACCGGTACCAGCTGAGGCAATGCCCCCCAGCATCGGCCACCGGCAAAGTCAGTGCGCCTCAGCACCCGCCTGGGCTGGATGTTTGTAGATGACACCGTCTTTCATGACGAAGTCGACGCGGCCGGTGACCTCGATGTCGGTGAACGGGTCGCCGGGCATGGCAACCAGGTCGGCGATCTTGCCTGCGGCGATCACGCCGAGGTCGTCGAGCCGCAGCAGTTCGGCGGCAACGCAGGTGGCGGCCTGCATCGCGCGCAGCGGGGTGATGCCGGTAGACACCATCATGGCGAACTCGCGCCAATTCTCCTGATGCGGGAACATGCCGGCGTCGGTGCCGAACGCGATCCGTACGCTGCTTGCAGCCAGCCGTTCGGCGGCGTCCAGCAGCGCCGCGCGGTATTTGGCGAACTTGCGGCGCGCGTAGTCCGGAACCGCAGCCCAGGACGGGTCGTCGTCGGCGCGCCGGGTGCCGGACAGGATTGCGTACTGGGTCGGCACCAGAAAAACCCCGGCGTCCTCCATCATTCGCAGGGATTCGGCCGAGGCGAGGTTTCCGTGTTCGATGCTGCGCACTCCGGCCCGTACCGCCCGGCAGATACCCTCGTCGCCGTAGCTGTGCGGGGTGGCCGGGATGTCCAGGTCGGCGGCGGTGGCGACGAGGGCGTCCATTTCCTGCTGGCTGTAGGTGGCCTGGCCGGGATCGTCGGACGGTGAGGCGAAGCCGCCGGTCGCGGCGAACTTGACCCAGTCGGCGCCGGCCCGGATCTCCTGGCGGACCCGGGTACGGATCTCGTCGCAGCCGT
>NZ_JBYCKY010000233.1:0-1650 GCF_057473605.1 Mycobacterium sp. TH-M82
TGCGGCTGCGCGGCTGGCTGGAGATCCGCTACCTGGACAGCGTCGACGACGCGCTGTGGCCCGCCATCGTGTTCACCCTGGTGACGCTGCTCGACGACCCGGATGCCGGTGATCTCGCCGCAGATGCGATCGAGCCGGTGGCCACCGCCTGGGACATCGCCGCCCGGATCGGGCTGGAAGATCGGCGGCTCTACGCGGCCGCCAACCGATGTGTGGCGATTGCCGCCGACCGGTTGCAAGCACGGTACGACGAACGCAGTGGACTCGGTGCGGGGCTGCGGCGACTGGCCGAGCTGGTGGACCGGGGCCGCTGCCCGGCCGACGACTTCGCCGACCGGGTGGTCGAGGCCGGAGTCGTGCCGGCAGTCGCCCGGCTGGCGCGGGCAGAGCCGTGAGCCCGCACGAGACGCTGGCCGGCGACCTGACCCGGGCGCGGGAGCGCACGCTGGCGCTGACCGGTCTGGCCGGCCTCGACGACGCCGATCTGCGCTGCCAATACGATCCGCTGATGAGCCCACTGGTGTGGGACCTGGCTCACATCGGCCAGCAGGAAGAGCTGTGGCTGCTGCGTGGCGGCGACCCGCGCCGGCCGGGCATGCTGCCGCCCGGAGTCGACGGCCTCTACGACGCCTTCACCCACCCCCGGGCGAGCCGGGCCGACCTGCCGCTGCTGTCGCCGGACGAGGCTCGAACGTATTGCCGAACGGTCCGGTCGAGGACATTTGAGGCGCTGGACACCCTCGGCGAATTGCCCAACGGCGCAGACTTTTTCACGTTCGGAATGGTGCTCAGCCACGAACACCAGCACCGCGAGACCATGCTGCAGACGCTGAACCTGCGCCCCGGCGCGCCGGTGTTGAGCCCCGGCGCCGCACTGCCCCCTGGCCGGCCCGGTCTGGCGGGGACGTCGGTGCCGGTGCCCGGCGGTGAGTTCACGCTGGGTGCCGACGCCGCAAGCGAGCCGTTCTCGCTGGACAACGAGCGGCCCGCGCACGTCGTGGACGTGCCGTCCTTTAGGATCGGCCGGGTTCCGGTGACCAACGCCGAATGGCGGGATTTCATCGACGACGGCGGCTACCGGCAGCGGCGCTGGTGGTCGCGGCGCGGTTGGCAGCACCGCGAGCAGGCTCAGTTGACCGCGCCGCAGTTCTGGAGCCCCGACCACTGCTCACTCACCCGGTTCGGCTGGGTCGAAGACATCCCCGCCGACGAGCCGGTGTGCCACATCAGCTATTTCGAGGCCGAAGCATACGCGGCCTGGGCAGGTGGGCGGCTGCCCAGCGAAATCGAGTGGGAGAAAGCCTGTGCATGGGACCCGGTGGCCGACGTCCGCCGACGCTATCCGTGGGGCGCCGACGCGCTCACCGACGCGCACGCCAACCTCGGCGGGGCGGCACTGCGCCCGGCGCCGGTCGGGGCGTACCCGGCCGGCGCGTCCGCGTACGGGGCCGAGCAGATGCTCGGCGACGTCTGGGAGTGGACCAGCTCACCACTGCGGGGATGGCCGGGTTTTACCCCGATGATCTACCGGCGCTATTCGCAGCCGTTCTTTGACGGCGACTACCGGGTGCTGCGCGGCGGGTCGTGGGCCGTCGCGGGCGAGATCCTGCGGCCCAGCTTCCGCAACTGGGACCACCCGTACCGGCGGCA
>NZ_JBYCKY010000234.1:0-1174 GCF_057473605.1 Mycobacterium sp. TH-M82
ACCCAGATGTTCGACGGTATCCAGTTCCAGTCGGGCTGCGGTGAGATCACGACGACCTCGTGCTTTCGGGATAGCATTCGGCGCAGGTGCAGCGCGGCGGTATGCCCGGCGATACCGGCGCCGAGGATGACGGTTCGTGCCATTGGTGCTCCTCCGTCGACAGGACAATCCAGCCCTCATGGTATACCGCGTGGGGTATACGCCGCAATTGTGCGCGGCCCCTTGACATCCGCGACTACGCCCTGGTCTGCGCCGCAGCCGCCGCATAACTGCGAAAGCCGCGGATTGATACCCATGGGGGTATAATGACACGGTGACTTACGCCTAGACGGCTGAACGGTCCGGTCGCGTGCACTGTGGGTTTGCGGTGTCGGTAGCCGCCGGCGTCCACTGCCCGTGAACATCGGTTGTCGCGTCAGATGGAGGTGTTGATCATGCCCGGGTGGCGGCTTCGCGACTTTCACGACGACGACCTCGAACAGGTCATCTCCATCTGGGAGCAGTCCCGTCAAACCGACGGGGCACCGCCGGTGTTTACGATTTCTGAGGTGGTGTCCTTTGCCCGGTCGGGGTGTCCGGCAGTGGTCGCCGTTGTGGGCGAGGAACTCGCCGGCGCCGGGCTGGCTCAATTCGATGGCGAGCGTGCCTGGATTTTGATGCTCGCACTGGGCGACAGGTGGCGAAACCACGGCGTCGGCAGCGCCTTGCTCGCGGAGTTGGAGCTGCGTCTGCGCACTCTCGGTGTCCGGAGGATCGGTGCGTTGCTTCCGGCCGAGGCCACCGGCACCGCGGCGCTGCGGAACCCCGCTTATCGGGAGCGTGCCGCGCTGACGTATTTCGAGAAAGTCGACGCTGTGGGCAGCTCGGATGCAGGTCTGCTCGCCCAACTCGGCGGGCAGGTGATGCCCTGTGCAGGCTGGGACTCGGTGGCGGGTATGGAGGCAGAGAAGCAGGTCGTGGAGCGGCGTATCGTGCTGCCGCTCACCGAGCCCGACGTTGCCCAAAGATACGGGGTCTCACCGCCGAAAGCGGCCATCCTGTTCGGGCCGCCGGGTACCGGTAAGACCAGCTTCGCCAAGGCTGTCGCCGGCCGGCTGTGCTGGCCGTTCGTCGAACTATTCCCGTCGCGGTTGGCCGCCGCGGACATGACTCTGGCCGCCGCGCTGCGGGACAC
>NZ_JBYCKY010000235.1:0-14667 GCF_057473605.1 Mycobacterium sp. TH-M82
GTTGACCCTGCGCTGCGGATGCCACCACGAGATCATCACCACCGGCGGCTGGAAAACCCGCCGCAATCACCGCGGAGAAACCGAAACCATTCCACCCCGCCATCTCGACTACGGCCAACCCCGCATCAACCGGTATCACCACCCCGAAAAACTCCTCCACCACGAAGACCGAGACGGCGACGAAGACGGCCCTTAACGGTTCGTTACTCCCCCACGAACGGGTGGGTGACCAGCGCGTAACACCCGAACGCTGCCAGTGGCGCTAACAACGGCAACCATGACACCTGCAGCGGAAACGCCGTCGCCGCCAGTCCGACAAAGGTAAACCCAACTGCGGCAACCACCGTCGGCACGGTCACCGTAGCTGCGCCCCCGGCCGCGTACCGCAACAGCAGGTATGCCAGCGCGGCAAGCCCGGATACCGCGGCAAGCACCGGTGCCGGATCGGAGAGCACGATCGTGGCCACGGCGAGCAGCACCGCCAGCGTCGCAGCCTGCCGCAGAACCAAGCCGACCAGCACTGTGGCAGCGGCGAGCATCGCCACCGCTGCCGCCGGCTCGTGCGATCCGATCCCCGCCGCGAAGGCCATCAGAAGGCCGCACGCGGCGGCAAGTGTGTGAACCGTCGGCTTTTTCATCGCATGGATCATGTCATCGCACCCCGGATCGGGGGCGGCGACGACCGGTCACCAGGCGCATCGACTGCTCCAGCGGTTGATCCTGCGGCCAGGGCACTACGTCGACGCCGACGGTGGCCATGTCGCGGTACATGGTGGAGCGCTGCAGTTGCCACATGCGCGTGACCAGCGGATCCGGTGCGTCCTCGAACGGGGAACCCGGAAGAACGTCGACAGCCAAGACGAAGTGTCCGCGTTTCCGTAAGTCGATCAGCGCAAGCGTGAACTCGGTATCGAGCAGGGTGGAGAACGCGACAACCACCGCACCCGGTGGGACAGCCGCCCGGGGTGCCAGGGTGCCGGTGGTGGTTTCGAATGCCCCGGCTGCCCCATCCGCCCCACCGGCACCGAGCACGGCGTCGAGTACCCGGTAAAACTGTCGGTGCCCGATGTCGGCGCCCAGCCAGCGGGGGCGTCGGTCACCGAGTGCGACGATTCCGGCGCGATCGCCGTTGCGTAGTGCCGTCTGTACCACTTGTGCTGCGCCGCGTACCGTCCGTTCGGTGGCCTCGGTAGCGGGCCCGCGAGGCTGGGCATAGGTGTCGACCAACACCACCACGTCGGCCGCGCGGTCTGTCAATCGCTGTGTCACGTGCAAGCTTCGGCGGCGCGCGCTGACCGGCCAATTGACCGCGCGCAGCGGGTCGCCGGGCACGTAGGCGCGAATGTCGGCGTACTCGACGCCCCGGCCGATGTGTCGCGTCAGGTGGGTGCCCAGGCGATCGAGTAACTCGGTGCGTGGGATCGGCGTCGACTGCGGTGGAGTCAACGGAAACACATCGATCTCGGCCACTTCGGCCACCCCGGTTCCGGACAGCAAACCGCCCCGTGCCGTGACGCCGACCTGTGCCCGAATCGGGTATCGGCCCCAGCGTTCGGCAATGGCCGCCACGGTTTTCCGCGATCCCGGAAACGCGGTATCGAGGCCGACGACGTCGACCCGCATTGCTGGGTGGGATGAAACGGACAGGTCGACCTGTGCGCCGGCAGCCTCGGGGGTCGCCCAGGCAGTCAATCGGGCCTGCTCGCCTTCGAAACAGCGCTGCGACGCGGGCTGCGCGCGCACCCGGATCGTCGGTGCCGACGGTTGCCAGTTGACCGAGGCCAGCACGCCCAGCAGCGGGGCGGCGAACGCAATGAGCTGCCAGCGCGACGCGATCACCGCCGCAGCCAACGCCGCCACAGCGCAGCTAGAGATAGCTAGCGTCAATGGCGATGCCCGCCAACGAAACTCAACGTCGGCTTTGTGCGGCTCCGACATTGCCGTCACCCCGACGTGCCCATTCGCGGTACCGGTAGCCGCCGCAGCAGCTCATCCACCACGTCAGAACCTTGAATGCGACGCACCCACATCTCCGGCCGCAGGGTGATCCGGTGGGCTATAGCGGGCATGGCGAGCGCCTTGACATCCTCGGGTATCACGTAATCGCGGCCCAGCAGCAGCGCCCGCGCCCGGGCGAGCTGGACCAGGTCGAGTTCCGTTCTGGGGCTGGCGCCCACCGCGACCTGCGGGTGGTGCCGGGTGGCGGTAGCCAGCGACACCACATAGTGCAGCACATCCTCGTGCACACTGACCTGCTCGACGGATTCGCGCATAGCCACCAGGTCATGGGCGTTGACGACTTGACTCACCGTCGTCTCTGCCGAGCCCCGGTCGAGCCGGCGGCGCAGCATGAAGGCTTCGTCACGCTCCGACAGGTAGCGCAGTTCCAGCCTGATCGCGAACCGGTCCAGCTGCGCCTCCGGTAGCGGGTAGGTGCCCTCGTACTCGATCGGGTTGTCGGTCGCCAAAACGACGAACGGGACAGGCAGCTTGTGGGTTTCACCGTCGATGCTGACCTGGCCTTCGGCCATCGCCTCCAGCAGCGCTGCCTGGGTCTTGGGTGGTGTGCGGTTGATCTCGTCGGCGAGCAGCAGATTGGTGAAGATCGGGCCGCGGCGGAACTCGAAATGGCCCGATTGCATGTCGTAGACGGTCGAACCGAGTAGGTCTGCGGGCAGCAGATCGGGTGTGAACTGCACGCGGGTGAAGCCGAGTCCCAGCGCGGCTGCGAACGACCGGGCGATCAGCGTCTTTCCCAGGCCCGGAAGGTCTTCGATGAGCACGTGACCACGGGCGAGGACGGTGGTGAGGATGAGCGCAAGCGCGGAGCGCTTCCCCACCACGACCCGCTCGATTTCGTCGAGCACCGCCTTGCAGTGCGCGGTGGTGGTCTCCAGTAGACCTCCCGACGACTCCGGCAGGCCTGTGGTCATCGCTGCTCCAGTCGTTGCAGGATCTCCTCCAGCACCGCCCGGCCGGGCCCAGGTTCGCGGCCACCGGCGCGCGCGACGTTGTGCGGATCGACCCACTCCCACAGCTTGGCGCCGAACAGTATCCGGCCGGTGTCGTCGAATGCTGTCGAATCCTTCGCATGCCGGTGGCCGGTGGTGATCTCAAATCTCCGGGCGAGGACGGGACGCCAGTGCCGATCCCAGTCCGTCCGGGTGGACTCCGACCAGCGAATACGGGTTTCGGCGCCGGACATCCAGCGGTGCAAAGCATCTCCGGTTGCCTGCGTATTTTTCTGGTCCGACCCGGCATCAACGCCGTCCCCACCCAACAGTCGGCGAATACCGAGCAGCAGGAACGCCAGCGCACCACCTGACGCCCACAGCAGGAGCTGACGTTGGTGCAGCAACAGTGCAAGAAGCTCGACGCCCAGGATCAGCAGCACGCCCAGGATCAGCAACTTCTTCATGCCGGGCTCCGCATCTCGGCGAGCACAAGCGCAAGTATTCGGACCGCGTCCCCGCGATGCTGTTCGGTCATCAGGTGCGAGCTGAACCGCGCTTCCGCGAACAGGTTCACCAGCTGTCTTGCGTTGTCTGCGGTCAGGGCATGGTGGTCGACGGCTCTGGCCAGCACTTCGGTCGGCGTGTCGTAATCCTGCGGCACGGCATCGGGGAGGTGAGCGAGTTCGCGTTCCATCGCCGCGTAACAGCCGATGATGGCTTCGCGCGGTTCGCGGCTCAGGTCGCCGACCTGTGCCAGTCCGAGTTCTGCTGCCCGGGCAAGAGATTCCGGTCCTGCGACAGCCGCACCGGCAACGAGAGGTTTATCGGACAAGCTGGCCGGCGTCGGTCCGCTGCGCCGGGTGCGGGCCGCGATAACCGCCGCTGCTGCGGTCAACAGCAGCATGCCGAAAGCTGTGGCCGCGAGGTATCCGAACATGTCGCCGCCCGAATTCGGCTGTGGCCGTTCCAGTGGCGTTGCGGTATCTGTCGAGGGCGGGGCGGTACCGGTTGCAGGCACATTGGTGTGCATCCCGGGGGTGTGCACCACGAAACCGTGCTGGCCGACCAGCCTGGTCAGCAGCCAGGTAATCACCAGCCAGGCCGATATCACCGCGAGCCCGACCAGCACCACCCGCCAACTCGACCGCCCGTTATCGCCGCTCAGCCCGGTGGGAAGCGCGCGGATTTCGCTCGCCGCCGCCCGCCGGTTCCGCAGCCGGGCGATGATCGACACCGCGATGACGATCAACGACGAACCGAGCAGCACGATAACGACGAGCAGCGCCGCCGGGCTTTCGGCCGCCTGCCGGCGCTGCGTGTGCTCCGCGGCCGGAACGTACCCGCGCAGGGCGGCGGCGGCCAGGACGAGCAGCACGATCAGCGCGATGGCGCGGCCTGTCGCCCGATCGATACCGTGCATGGACGGCATCAGTGAAACACCACCGGAAGGTGCAGCGGCCCGCGGGTGGCCGGCGTGTCCCGCCAGGCGAAGACGGACGGATCGTGGTTGGCGGCGGCGATAGCAATGAGTACTTGTTGGCCGGCGCGTATTTCGGTATCGCCGATGCGGTGATCTTCGGTTGCCGTGCGCGCGGTTGCCTGCACCGGGCCATCTAGGCGGAGTAGCTCGGTGATCAGCTCCGGATCCTCCGGGTCGACTCCGCCGACGAGGCGGGTGCCGCCCGGACCGAGGGTCCGCAACCGAATCATGGGCGTTCCCAGCAGATTCGCCGTGGTTCCATGGCCTGCGACGGCAAGGAGGATTGCGGTGATGGCCACATCGTCAAGACTCAGGTAACGGCCGCGACCAGCGCGCCGATCGCCAGACCTACCACCAGCAGCGCACCGGCCAGGCGGACGTGCACCCAGGCCAGCGCGGCATACCACAGCGGCCACACCGGGTAGTCGGGCGGCGGCTGGTCGGGTGGCGGGCGACGGAAGTACGGCCAGATCTTCACCAGCCGCGGCAGCGCAGCAGCGACGACCAGCGCCGGCCACGGCAGCGCCGCCGCCAGCACCGCCACGACGACCAGTAGATAGAAGCAGACCATCATGGCCAACGTCACGGCGCGGGCGCGGACGTCGCCGAGCAGCACCGGCAGCGTTGCGATGCCGAGCGGCTCGTCATAGCGGATCTTGTCGATGTGCTTGCCCATCAGCACCGTGGTGCACAACAGCCCGTACGGCAGCGACGCCAGCACCACCAGCCAGCCGATCGCCCCGACCGCCGCGTAGTAGGTTCCGCACACCATCAGCGGGCCCCAGACGACCAGGACGTCGAGTTCACCGAGGCCGCGCTTCTTCAGCCGCAGCGGCGGCGCCGTGTAGGCGACGCTGAGCACGAAGCCGCCGAGCGCGAAAGCCGCTACCAGCCAGCCGCGCGCCCATGTCAAAACGACCAGTATCGCCAGGTCGACGAGGTTCACCGCGAGGATCGCCAACGCCAGGGTGCGACGGCTGACCAGCCCGGACAACACCGGATGCGGGGCGTAGAGCGCCCGCGGGTAGCCGGCACTGTCACTGCCGGCCTGGGTGTCGTACAGGTCGTTCATCAGGTTGTTGGCGATATGCGCGGCGATGATCCCGACCAGTGCCAGCCCGAGCCAGCGCCAGTCCAACCCGGGGCGGCCGACGGCCAGTAGCGCCGCCACCAGGCCGGCGAACAGCGTCATCGGCAGCACGGCGGCCCGGCTGACCACTATCCAGCGGGTGACGGCGTCGATCGGTTCGTCGCCGGGCGGCGGGTTGGTGGTGCGAAGGGCGTAAGCCCACGAATGGGCCCAGGAGCGCAACCGGGATTGCGGCGTGAATTCAGCTTCCGTCATGGTGAAACCCTGCGGCCTGGCGATAGCGAGCTGGGTTTCAGCCTCTGAATATGCCGAAACCGGGCTGCGGGGGCTCTTCCAAGGGATACGGAACGATCCCCGGAGGCAGGTAAGGACCGCTGCCGCCGACGAATATCCCCGGCTGCCAGCCCCGGGCTCCCACACACAGCAGCGGCAGCCCGTCGGGAGTCTGTGCCGCCGACTGCGAACCCGGGCACGGCGCACCGATGTCCTGGACGCCGTAGAGCGGATACGAGATCATCCAGTACCCGCCGGAGGTTGGCGTCCCCCGCAGCGGGTCCGGGTACTGATTGGGGATGAAGTGGCATGTCAACGCCTGACCGTTGGGGCCGTGCCCGAAGGTGAAGCGCTCCCAGTTGTCGCAGGCATAGCCCTGCGTGGCGCCTTCGACCATGCCCGGCACGTCTCCGGGGTAGGACTTTGTGTCGGCGCCGGCGGCCGGCGCCGCGGCAATGGCCGCACCCGCGGCAATGGTCGCGACAGCTAGTTCTCGAATCATTTTTCGTCCTCGGATCCAGTGCAGCGGGCCGGTACTGAAAATGTTTATGCCAGCCCTGCGCTGCAGCCTAGCGGGTCGGCGGAACGCGCCGTCAGGAATCAGCTGATTGCTGGTGCCCGGGAGCGCCTCGACGACCAGGGCGTTCTGGGGATCAGTGACCGTGCAGATTGCGAAGACGGTTGAGCGCCCGGCTCAGCAGGGACGGGCTGGGGTCCGGCTGCGGCGCCACCGCCGGTGCCGGCGTTACCTGGGCGGCCACCTCTTCGCCGAATGGCGAGAGCTCCCACACCGGCTGGAATGCAGCGGCTCCTTCCGGCATGGCATCGATCGACGGTCCCGGGGCCTCCGCCGGTGGTGACGCGGGGGCAGGCGGTGTTATCGCCACCTGAGCCACCTGAGCCACCTGAGCCACCTGGGCCGTCTGAGCCGCTTGAGCCGCCTGAACCACCTGTTCGGCCGGCCGCCGGTCATTTGCCGGAGCCAACTGCAGACTCAGCACGACGGACAGCGAAACCACGAAGGTGGGCACGCTGACGGCCAACATCACCAGAGCGCCGGCGTAGGGCAATGCCTGCGACCGCCGCCGGCCCGCCTCGCCCTTGTCGGCATCTGGCGGCGACGCCTCATCCGGCCCCGTATCGGCGATACCCATGCCCGGTCCAGCCAATGCGGCACCGCGGGCCAGTGCCAGTTGCACTCCGGCCTGAACGAACACCGGCATCGTCAGCTCCGCTTCCAGTCGCACCGCGAGAGCATCCCGGCACTCGTCCGGCCCGGCGATCACCAGCACGTCCGGGCGCGAAGCGCCTCGTTCAAAAAGTGTTGTGAGCCAGTTGACCAAGTAATCTGCGCCAACTTCTCGGTCAAGGGACTGCCGGATGACCGCCGAAGCGTCATTACCGGAGTCATGTGCCATCACCAGCGTCGCCGAGCCCGGTTCGATGACACAGACCGCCGCCTGCTCTGACCCACCGATCCCCTCGGCCATCGCCTCGGCGGCCCGGTCCAGCCGAACCGGTACGACGTTGTCGAACCCGGCGCCGGCCAGATACTCCAGCAGCAGCGCGGCCTCTGCGGCGGCATCGGCACTCCAGGTCACGCCGACGCCACCCAGCCGTCGGCCCTGCGCTTTCAGCATCGCCTGCGCGCGCTGCACAACCGCTGTCACCTGCTCCGAGGCATCGACGGCACCGACCCCACCGCGATGCCGTCCGACGGTGACTTCCGCACGGGCCAGCGTCGTATCGATATCCGACCCGTCGACCAGGACCCACCCTACCGTGGCTGGCCTTATCGACAGGCCGAGTAGCGTATCCAAAAATCTCGCACCTTAATCGTCACGGTCTGCGGTGTGGTCCGGTCGGCTTACCGCAGGCGAGCCTACGCGGGTGGCACAGCGCTGGCTACTTTGGCCCCCGGTCGAGGTTTCCGGTACTCTCTGCTGAGTCGGGTACCCGAGGCGACCGGCGAAAATGACGATCAGGACGTCTGGGACGTCTGGGACGATAGGGACGACGAGTTGCCGGCCCAACCCGGGAGCCGTCACAATGTTGTCACGCGTATCGCGTCGCGATCGACACATTTGGTACTTTTCGGTACATTTCCGAGAGCACGCGCCGGATGGCATATGACAAGGGGCCAGCTATGACAGACGTGACCACGATGATGCGTGGTTGGGCACGCCGACTTCTGATCGGCGCGACAATAGCCGCGGCACTGCCGGGATTGATCGGTCTCGTGGGAAGTGACGCAACTGCCGGCGCGTTCTCGCGGCCCGGTCTGCCCGTCGACTATCTACAGGTGCCGTCGGCGTCGATGGGCCGCGACATCAAGGTCCAATTCCAAAGCGGCGGCTCCGGCTCGCCGGTTGTCTACCTGCTCGACGGCCTGCGCGCCCAGGACGACTACAACGGCTGGGACATCAACACCCCGGCGTTCGAGTGGTACTACCAGTCCGGGTTGTCGGTCGCGATGCCGGTGGGCGGGCAGTCCAGCTTCTACACCGACTGGTACCAGCCGGCCTGCGGCAAGGCCGGTTGCTCGACCTACAAGTGGGAGACGTTCATGACCAGCGAGCTGCCGCAGTTCCTGGCTTCGGACCAAGGCGTCAAGTCGACCGGCGCTGCGGCGGTCGGCATCTCGATGGCCGGGGTTTCCGCAATGAACTTTGCGATCTACCATCCGGACCGGTTCATCTACGCCGGCTCGCTGTCGGGCTACCTCCAGCCTTCGGAGGGGCAAGGTTGGATCGGACTGTCGATGGGTGATGCCGGTGGTTACAAGAAGGAAGATATGTGGGGTCCCGACAGTGACCCGGCCTGGCAGCGCAACGACCCGACCGTCAACGTCGCCGCACTGGTCGCCAACGACACCCGGCTCTGGGTGTACTGCGGTAACGGCACCGCGAACGAGTTGGGCGGCAACAACATCCCCGCCACATTCCTGGAGAGCAACTTCATGATCGGCGCCAACAAGAAGTTCCAGGATGCCTACACCGCTGCCGGCGGCCACAACGCCGTGTTCAACTTCCCGGACTACGGCACCCACAGCTGGGAATACTGGGGGCAGCAGTTGCAGGCGATGAAGCCTGACCTGCAGAGCCACCTTGGCGCCAGCAGTGGTGGAAGCAGTTCCAGCTCCAGTGAGTCGGGTGGCTAACCTTCCCTGAGCTTCCAATGTCCCGCTGTGTTCCGCAGTCGTTCGGCGAAGTGTTTGGAGCAGGTCCGTGCAGGGTTCGGTGACGATTCGCATGGCGGCTCCCGCGCAGCAGATCTGGGATCTGATCGCGGATGTCCGCAACACCGGGCGGTTCTCTCCGGAGACCTTCGAAGCCCAGTGGCTCGGAGGCGCCACCGGGCCCGCGGTCGGCGCGCGCTTCCGTGGACACGTTCGCCGCAACGGGATCGGGCCGGTGTACTGGACGACGTGTCGCGTCACCGAGTGTGAACCGGCCCGCGAGTTCGGATTCCAGGTTCTGGTCGGGGACCGACCGGTGAACCACTGGCATTACCGGCTGACCCCCACCGCGGACGGCACCGACGTCACCGAGTCGTTCAGGATGGCCGGCTCTCCCCTGACCGCCCTGTATTATTGGGTGTTCGGCGGGTTTCTGCGGCAGCGCAGCAACATCCGCGACATGCGCTTGACGCTGGAACGCATCAAGGCCGTGGCCGAGTCGGCCTGACCGACGTGCAGCATCGGCTACGCGGTCGTCAGCTCGGCGGGCGGGCCACGCACTGCGCCGTGTACAGCGCCTCACCCAGCTTGTCCATCAGTTCGAGCTGGGTTTGCAGATAGTCGATGTGGTTTTCCTCATCGGAGACGATGACTTCGAGCAGCTTGGCCGTGGTGCTGTCCTGCTTTTCCCGGCACATGACGATGCCGGGCTTGAGCCTGTTCAGCACGTCAAGTTCGAGTCCGAGATCGCTTTCGAACTGCTCGCGCAGGGTCTGGCCGATGCGTATTGACCCGATGCGTTGGTAGTTCGGCAAACCGTCGAGCAGAAGAATCCGGTCCGTCACCGCTTCGGCGTGTCGCATCTCCTCGAACGATTCCTCGCGGGTGCGTGCAGCGAGCGTGGTGAAACCCCAATTGTCTTGCATTTTGCAGTGCAGAAAGTATTGGTTGATCGCGGTGAGCTCGCTGGTCAGTTGTTCGTTGAGCAGACGTAGAACATCCGGATCACCGTGCATGATTGCTCCTTGGGTGTGAAGGCCGTCGCATCGCGCCGTGTCCAATCTAGTGCAGGCGGCGGTTGCGGGTCTGGCCAACGCAGCCGCTAACCTCCGCTGACCTCGACTCGGTGCGTCCGCACCGACGTGGCGCCGACGAGGCGGATCACTTGTGACCGTTTCGACACCGCACGTCCCTGCACAGCCGGGCTAACTTAGGTTAGACTCCACTAACATGAGGCTGGAGGCGGGTCGGCGGGAGTAGCGCGGTGTACGTGTGTCTGTGTGTGGGGGCCACCAATCAGATGGTGTCCGACGCCGTCGCGGCTGGCGCGACGACGTCAAGGGAGGTCGCGGCCCTGTGCGGCGCCGGTGGTGACTGCGGCCGGTGCCGGCGGACGGTGCGGGGCATCATCGCCGACACCCTGGCCACTATGCCGATGTGTGCAGCCAACGACTCGCTCAGGCACCTGGCACTGGAAATCACCCCCGTCGCGGCGTCCTGACCAGCAGCCGCGCCCGCCGGCCGGTGAACTCGTCCCGCGCGTCGTCGATCTGGGGCACCACCACTGCAGCCTGATAGGCCTGGCCCGGGCCGGACATCTGATCAGGCGGTGAGGCCGTAGACTGCTCACCCGTGGCACTGAGCGATGTCGATCTCGAATACCTGGGTCGCTGCGTGGAATTGGCGCGCACCGCGCTCGACAACGGGCACGCGCCGTTCGGTGCACTTCTGGTCGGTGCCGATGGCCGGATTCTCTACGAGGACCACAACCGAACCGGCGACGGTGACCTCACGCAGCACCCCGAGTTCGCCATCGCCCGGTGGGCGGCAACGAACTTGGCGCCGGTGCGCCGGGTCCGAGCCACCGTGTACGCCTCCTGCGAGCACTGCCCGATGTGCGCAGCGGCCCATGGCTGGGTCGGCCTGGGGCGCATCGCGTACGCGACATCGGCAGCACAGCTGGCCCAGTGGCTCGCCGAGTGGCATGCGCCGGCGACGCCGGTGGCGCCGCTGCCGATCACGGCGGTGGTGCCCAAGGCGGTGGTCGACGGTCCGGCACCGACACTCGAAGACCGGATGAAAGCGCTGTACGAGGCCGAGTACAAGCCGAGTGCACCTTGAGGTTATCGGGCTAGCCAGAGATGGCGACCAAACGACGGGTTCCGAAACCCGGCGACCTCGCACCGCTGATCCGCCTGCGCAAGCCCCGGCTGGGCCGCACCAGGCATCGGCTGGAGGCCGCGCTGACCATCCACGATCTGCGCCGCATCGCGAAACACCGTACGCCGAAGGCGGCGTTCGACTACACCGACGGAGCCGCCGAGGAAGAGCTGTCGCTCGGACGCGCCCGGCAGGCCTTCCGCGACATCGAGTTCCACCCGAACATCCTGCGCGACGTCAGCACGGTGCGCACCGGTTGGGACGTTCTCGGCGGCCCGGTCACGGTACCGTTCGGGATCGCACCGACCGGCTTCACCCGGTTGATGCAGACCGAAGGTGAGATCGCCGGCGCCCGCGCCGCGGCGACTGCCGGGATCCCGTTTTCGCTGTCGACGTTGGGCACCGCATCGATCGAAGACGTGAGCAACGCGGCACCGCACGGCCGCCACTGGTTCCAGCTGTACATGTGGCGTGACCGGGACCGGTCGATGGATCTGCTGCGCCGCGCCGCCGCCGCGGGTTTCGACACGCTGCTGGCCACGGTCGACTGTCCGGTCGCCGGCGCACGGCTGCGCGACACCCGCAACGGGATGGCCATCCCGCCGGCGCTGACACTGCGGACCGTGCTGGATGCGGTCGGGCACCCGCGCTGGTGGTTCGACCTGCTGACCACCCAACCGCTGACGTTCGCGTCGCTGGACCGGTTGCCGGGCACCGTCGCCGAGTACATGGACACCATGTTCGAAGCCAGCCTGACCTTCGAGGACCTGAGCTGGATCAGGGGCCAGTGGCCCGCCAAGCTGGTCACCAAGGGCGTTCAGACCCTCGACGACGCCCGCGCCGTGGTCGATCGCGGCGTCGACGGCATCGTGTTGTCCAACCACGGTGGGCGCCAGCTCGACCGGGCGCCGGTACCGTTTCACCTGCTGCCGGTAGTGGCCCGTGAGCTGGGCGCAGACACCGAGATCCTGCTGGACACCGGCATCATGTCCGGTGCTGACGTAGTGGCAGCGGTCGCCCTGGGAGCGCGTTGCACGTTGATCGGGCGGGCCTATCTATACGGCCTGATGGCCGGCGGTGAGACCGGCGTCAACCGCGCCATCGAGATCCTGTCCGAGCAGCTGACCCGCACCATGCGGTTGCTCGGCGTGACCTGCCTGGAAGAGCTGTCACCGAAGCACGTCACCCAGTTGCACCGGCTGGTGCCGATCGGCCGACCGGGCGCAGAGCGCTGACCACGGCGCTGACCAGGGCGCTGACCAGGCTGTCACCCGACGCGGACGTTTCGCGCCCACGTGGCCGCTTGACGGCCCGGACCGTGCGACCGGGCGGACCGGGCGAGGTAAGGTGGCGACGAGCAGAACGGAGGAGCCATCATGGCAGCGTCGGCCGCATTCGTCATTGTCGGTGGTGGCCTGGCCGGCGCGAAGGCAGCAGAAGCCCTGCGCGACAAGGGTTTCGACGGGACCATTGTGCTGCTCGCCGAAGAGCGGCAGCTGCCGTACGAGCGTCCGCCGCTGTCCAAGGAATTTCTGGCGGGCAAAAAGACGCTGAGCGACTTCACGGTGAACTCAAAAGACTGGTACCGCGAACACGATGTCGACCTCCGGCTGAGCACCCGTGGGGTATCGCTCGACCCCCCCGGGCACACCGTCGGCCTCGCCGACGGAGACAACGTGCACTATGACAAGCTGCTGCTGGCCACCGGTTCCCGGTCACGCCGTTTACCCATCCCCGGCTCCGACGCCGACCGGGTGCACTATCTGCGTACGATCGACGACGCGTCAGCGTTGGATTCCGCACTGGCCGAAGGCTCTTCGCTGGCGGTGGTGGGCGCGGGATGGATCGGCCTCGAGGTGGCCGCCGGCGCCCGGCAGCGCGGAGTCGACGTCACCGTGGTCGAGACCGCCAAAGTGCCGCTACTGGCCGCTCTGGGCGAACAGAACGGTGAGCTTTTCGCCAAACTGCACCGCGAGCACGGAGTCGACCTGCGGCTGGGGGCTGCCGTCACCGAGATCACGACCACCGACGGCACCGCTACCGGACTGCGGCTGGGCGATGGTTCCCAGATCGCCGCGGACGCGGTGCTGGTCGCCGTCGGCGCCCAGCCCAACGTCGAACTCGCCGAGCAGGCGGGGCTTTCTCTCGGTGACGGCGGTGTGCTGGTCGACACGACACTGCGCAGCAGCGACCCCGACATCTACGCGGTCGGCGACATCGCTGCGGCCGAGCATCCGCTGCTGGGCGGCCGGGTCCGCACCGAGCACTGGGCGAATGCGCTCAAACAGCCGGCGGTGGCGGTGGCCGGAATGCTCGGTGAACGCGCAGAATACGCCGAACTACCGTACTTTTTCACCGACCAGTACGACCTCGGCATGGAGTACGTCGGCCATGCGCCGGCATACGACCGGGTGATGTTCCGCGGCGATGTCGACGGCCGGCAGTTCACCACCTTCTGGCTGGGCCGCGATAACCGGGTGCTGGCCGGGATGAATGTCAACATCTGGGAGGGGCTGGACGACATCAAGGCCCTGATCCGGTCGCAGGCGCCGGTGGACCCGGACCGGGTGGCCGACCTACAGGCGCCACTGGGCGAACTGACGGTGTGAGACCACCCGTCGGGTATGCATACCGGCGTCGGTGCAATAAGGTGATGGCCATGATCGGTCAACCGCCACGCAACCGGGCGTCCGGCCCAGCGATGTCGCTGCTGGCCGGGTTTTTCGTCGGGTCCGCGGCTGTCTGGGGTGTGCCGGTGGCCGGCGCGACGCCGGACAAAACCAGGGCGACGATCCGCTATGAGCTGACCGGCTCCGGTGTAGCCGGATATGTCACCTACCAAACCAACGACGGCCAGGCCCATGCGGCGGATGTGCCGCTACCGTGGTCGACGGAGTTCCTCGGCTGGATGCAGGATGCAAACACTCCCGCCTCGGTGTACTTGGTGAGTGCACAGGGCGTCGGGCCTGGATCAATCGGCTGCAAGGTTTTGATCGCCGGAAAAGCGGTCGCGCAGAACACTGCGACCGGCGACCCGGCGCGAGTACTCTGCGAGCACCACTGACACCAATGGTCGGCGGTGGGTTGCTCCGCTACATCGAGGACGGACCGACGCAGACACCCGAGTACGCGGCGGACGGAGGGCACCCGGTGTATCCGCTGGTGTCTCAGCTGGCGGCGCTACACCAGTTCCGTACCTACGTCGACGTCGCAGTCATCGTCGTGGTGCTGGTGCTGACCAACCTGATCGCGCACTTCACCACGCCCTGGGCGGGTATCGCCACGGTACCGGCCGTCGCGGCCGGCCTGGTGATCCTGGTTCGGTGCAATGGTCTGGGCTGGGCCGAACTCGGCTTGAGCCGTAGGCACTGTAAGTCCGGCGCGGGCTACGCGCTGGCAGCGGTGCTGGCGGTGGTGTCGGTCATCGCCATCGGTGCGCTGCTGCCCTGGACTCGTCCGATGTTCATGAACAACCACTACGCGACGGTCTCCGGCGCGCTTGTCGCCTCGATGATCATCATCCCGCTGCAAA
>NZ_JBYCKY010000236.1:0-1305 GCF_057473605.1 Mycobacterium sp. TH-M82
TCGACAATCTGTCGGTGCTGAACCTCGACACCAACACCGTCACCAGCTACGACGTCGGCGGGATGGTGGGCCAGACTAACGGTGTGGGCGGGACCCCTGCGCTTCTCGGCGGGATGGTCTACGACCCCGCCAACGACACTGTCTACGTGACCGACGACAGCTACGACCCGACCGCCACCAGCCCGGCCGCCACCGGCGACGCGGTGTGGGGGATCAAAGCCGACTCGTAGTAGAGGGATCTCTGATGTCTCGGACCAAATTATTCAGTGTCGCTCAGGCGCTGCTCGCGGCAGCGCTGATCGCCGCACCGGTAACGGTCGTGACGGGCGCACCACCAGCGCATGCGGACTGCGGCGACCCCGGCCAACCACCCTGCAACGGGCCGGTTCCCACCGCAGATCAGGTGATCGACGTTCTGAATGCGTTGTTCAATCCGAACATCCCCGCCGCCGACAAAGGGAACATCGTCACGCCCCCGTTCACCCCGGATGAAGACGCCACCATTGACGACCACCTGAACCGCATGGGTACGCGCGGGCATCTACCCACCAACTGGGTTATCACCAACATCCAGTCGGCCCCGGACAACTTCGCTGGGGTGACGATAGAGAGCAACCGCTGCCGACCCGGCCCAGCCGTCTTTGTACTCCAGAACGGGCACTGGCTGATGACCCACGACACCGCATGGACAGCACTGGACAACATCTGGTGGAATGTCACCCACAGGGGCGGCTTTGTGTCTGGCAACAGCATCTGAGCTTTGCCGCGCGCGACGGCGCAGAACATGGCATCGCCCACGGAGTCCGAGCGGTGCGTGAAAGCCCAGCGTTGACGGGTGATCGCGGCATGTGGGTTTTCTCGATAGCAGTAAAGAAAGTTATCACACCCCAGGTCAGGGCAGGTTTTGTGTCAGCTGGTAGTGGCTGAGCGGTGTGTTCTGGCCGCTGTGGCATCGGTGGCTTCGGCGGCGGTGGGTTGCTCGGTGCGTCGCGGCTGGTGCGCGGGCCAAGGGTGCCAGGCTCGGCCGCTTGGCAGCGCGCCCGGCTCCCGTTGTTGCTGGTGGACGCCGGTAGGGCGATTGGGGTCCGTGGCGGTGGACGCCGGGCGCCGTGGAGCGACCGGCGCGGACGGGAGCGCCAGCGGACGGAAGCGGAGGGAGCGCAGTGGAGCCCGGTGGGAGCCGTCACGGCGTTGAGTGTCGGTGCTCGCCGGTGAGCAGGGCGATGAGGGGCTGGGCTGCTTTGGCCAGGTGGTCGAGGACTGCGCGGCCTTTGTCTGCGCTGGCCAGCGAGGGTTGGCCGATGA
>NZ_JBYCKY010000237.1:0-3303 GCF_057473605.1 Mycobacterium sp. TH-M82
GACACCGGCGAACTCGCCGAGCTGTTGAGCCCGTCGCTCTTCGCCGACGAGCGGGTGGTGGTGCTCGACGATGCCGACGAGGCCGGCAAGGACGCGGCGGCGCTGATCGAATCGGTGGCCGCCGACCTGCCGCCGGGCACGGTGCTGGTGGTGGCGCACTCCGGCGGCGGGCGCGCCAAAGCGCTGACCGGCCGGCTGCGGCAGCTCGGCGCGCAGGTGCATCCGTGCGCGCGGATCACCAAACCCCGCGACCGCGCCGATTTCGTCCGCGCCGAGTTCGCCGGGCTACAGGTCAAGGCGGACGCGGCGACGGTGACCGCGCTGCTCGACGCGGTCGGCTCCGATATCCGCGAGCTGGCGGCGGCCTGCTCGCAGTTGGTCGCCGACACCGGCGGACACGTCGACGCCGCCGCGGTACGCCGCTATCACAGCGGAAAAGCGGAGGTGACCGGGTTCGACATCGCCGACAAGGCTGTCGTCGGCGACGTCGCCGGCGCCGCCGAGGCGCTGCGCTGGGCGATGTTCCGCGGCGCGCCGCAGGTGGTGCTGGCCGATGCGCTGGCTGAGGTGGTACATACCATCGCCCGGGTGGGGTCCCAACCGGGCGACCCCAACCGTCTGGCCGGCGAGCTGGGGATGCCGCCGTGGCGGGTGCAAAAAGCGCAGCGGCAGGCGCGGTACTGGTCGCGGGAGACCGTGGCGACCGCGGTGAAACTGGTCGCGGCGCTCAACGCCGACGTCAAAGGCGCCGCCGCCGACGCCGACTATGCGCTGGAAGCCGCGGTGCGAAAAGTCGCCGAGCTGGCCGCGGACTGAATCTGCCCCGGTGAGCATGCGCGGAATCGCATTCCGTGGGCCGCGCGAGTGCGAGTCTGCGCATGCTGGGCGGAAAGGGCGGAAAGGGGCGGGGGCCGCCTGGTCAGAGTTTGTTGAGCGCGTGCGCCAGTGCCGACTTTTTGTTGGCGGCCTGGTTCTTGTGGATGACACCCTTGCTGGCGGCCTTGTCCAGTTGGCGGCTGGTCGAGGTCAGCAGTGCGCCGGCCTTGTTTTTGTCGCCGTCTTCGACGGCTTCCCGGAACGCCCGGATGGCCGTCCGGACCGACGACTTCACCGACTGGTTGCGTAGCCGGGCGCGCTCGTTGGTCCGGTTGCGCTTTTGCTGCGACTTGATGTTGGCCACAGTGCAGTTCCTTCGTAAAAGCTGGGTTGGGTGTGCGTGCCCGGCACCGGGGGCAACGGGTGTTCAGACTACCAGGTGTGCCCGCCAGCTCCCAAAGTCAGCAAGTCCCGGAGTCCGATGCGTTGATGCGATAACATCACAGCGTGCGCACGACGCTCGACATCGACGACAACGTGCTCGCCGCGGCCCGCGAACTCGCTGCCAGCGAGCGGCGGTCGCTGGGTGCGGTGATTTCCGAACTGGCCCGTCGCGGCCTCACGCCTGCCCGGGTCGAGTCCGCCGACGGGCTGCCGGTCATCCGGGTCCCGGCCGGCACTCCGCCGATCACGCCGGAGATGGTCCGGCGTGGGCTCGACGAGGATTGACGTTCGGCGATGGCACTGCTCGACGTCAACGCCCTGGTCGCGTTGGCCTGGGATGCCCACATCCACCACGTCCGGATGCGGGATTGGTTCGCCGCCAACGCAGCACAGGGCTGGGCTACCTGTCCGATCACCGAAAGCGGTTTTGTCCGGGTGTCGACGAACCCGAAGGTGCTTCCGCACCCGATCGGAGTCGCCGACGCCCGGCGTGTCCTCGCTGCTCTGCGAACCGTTGCGACCCATAATTTCCTGGTCGATGACGTGTCGATCGTCGACGACGACGTTGCGCCGATCGTCGGATACCGCCAGGTGACCGACGCCCAGCTGCTGACACTGGCCCGCCGCCGGGGTGTTCGCCTCGTCACCTTCGACACCGGCGCCGGCGCGCTGGCGCAGGGGCGCGATGTCGAAGTACTGCGCGTGCTCTGATCGACGGTAGTGCTCCAACCCAACAGTTGGTGATTACCGGGTCGGCTTGGCCGGCTGGCCCAGGGTCCGGTAGCTCGAATGTACGTGCGGTGTCAGGTCCTGCTGCTGCGCGACCGTTGCCAGGAGCTCCCGCAGTGTGTCACGCTGTCCGGGGTCGAGGCCCGCACTCAGGCGATCCTCGTGCTGGCGGGCGAGTTCGGAGATCTTGCGCATCAGCTTTTTCCCCGTCGCGGTGAGGCGCAGTGCGTGCAGGCGACGGTCTTCCGGGTTGCGGCGGCGTTCGACGTAGCCTTGTTTCTCGAGGTCATCGAGGTAGGCGACGACGCGGCTGGGCAGCAGGCCCAGTTGCGCACTCAACGCCTGCTGGCTTCGGCCGGGTCCTGCGGCGATGGCACGCAGGATGCCCGCGTGCGGCGGTGTCAACTCGATGGTCGCCATCTGTTCGGCAAATAGTGCGGCTGCGTGATGGCCGAGTTGGGCCAGCAAGAAGGCCACACCATCATTGTGGTCGGTACGTGATGCTTGTGGCACTGCCATATCGTAGCGTGACTGAATTGTTTGGATACAAAATCATTCGAGACGCTTGCCATGTGCGGACTACAGGCATATCGTTCGCGTTATAAATGATTCTGTTGTTGATGGAAATCGCGATGAGGCGCGCCGCCGTCAACAGGGCGGTCCACCACTGGTCCTGCTTGCCACGATTTGTCTGGGGTTGCTGCTGGGTGGACTGGCACTGGGGGCGGCGTTTGGCGGGGTGATGCCGCTGCCCTACGGGCCGGCGGCGCCGGTGCTGGAGTACTTCGGCAGCCAACACACAGCGGTTCAGGTTACTGCCGTCGCCGTGTTCGCGTCCTCGGCGCCGTTGGGCATCTACGCCGCGACCGCCAGCACCCGGCTGCTGGTCGCCGGGATGGCGGTGCCCAGCCGGATCCTCGGACCGCTGCCGCGATCACTGGCGTGGACCGGGCTGGCCATTGCCCTGCTGGCCGAGCTGGCGACAGTGGCCCTGGTCTGGCCGGGACTGGGGATGATGTTGCCGGTCGCGCGGGCCTCGGCGCTGGTGTGGCTGCTGGTGGCGGGTGCCCGGTTGCCGCTGCGGCGGGCCGCCCATCGGTGAGCGCTACTCCCGTGCGCGCCAGATCCGATTCGGCTGGTCCCTCCCATGCCGCGGCAAATCGTCGTAATCTAGGTGTGCAGCCGGTCGCCACGGTAGGAGGGCTCGATGCGGATTGCAGATGTGTTGCGAAACAAGGGCACAGCGGTGGTGACCGTCGACCCCGATGACACCGTCCAGGAGCTGCTCGCCGGCCTCGCCGAACACAACATCGG
>NZ_JBYCKY010000238.1:0-2502 GCF_057473605.1 Mycobacterium sp. TH-M82
CGGCGGCGCGGCGTCGGGGGCCGGCCGCATGTCCGGCAGTCGATCCAGCAGCGCGTTGATCGCCACCGTGGTCTCCATCCGGGCCAAGTGCATACCCAGGCACAGGTGCGGGCCGCCGCCGAACGTCAGGTGTGCGATGTTGCGCCGGGTGGGATCGAAGCGGTCCGGCTCCGGATACCGGTCCGGGTCCCGGTTGGCGGCTGCCACGCTGACGTTGACGTTGGTACCCGCCGGGATCGCCAGCCCGCCGAGATCACAGTCGCGGGTCGTCACCCGCATCACCGCGGTGATCGGCGGCTCCCAGCGCAGCGCCTCTTCGACCGCGCCGCGGATCATGCCGCGGTCCGCGCGCACCTCAGCCAGCAGCGCCGGGTCGGTGAGCAGCGCGACCAGCAGATTGCCCGAGGCTCGGTAGGTGGTCTCGACGCCGGCCGGCAGGATCAACAGCAGTAACGCGAAAATCTCATTGTCGCTCAGGCGGGCACCGTCGATCTCCGACTCCGCCAGCATGCTGATCAGGTCGTCCTGTGGGTCACGCCGACGCTCGGCGAGAATCCTTCCGAGGTACTGCTTCAGCGCTGCCGAGGCGGCCATCCCGCGGTCCCAGTCGTAGACCACGTTGAGCAGCTCGATCGACAGTCGTTGAAACCGCGGGTAGTCGGCCCGCGGCAGCCCCATGATCCGGGCGATGACCTGGACCGGGAACGCGAACGTGAACTCGCGAACCAGCTCGGCGCGTCCGCGCGGCGCGAACCGGTCGATGAGCTCGCCGACCACCACTTCCACCAGTTCCCCACGCCAACGGTCCAGCAGCGCCGCCCGAAACGACGGCGCCACCAGCGCCCTGGTGGCCAGGTGTTCGGCGCCCCCGAGTTCCAGCAGGGTGCGGCCCATGACCGGGCCCATGATCTGTTGGTAGATCGACGACGAGAACGTCACGTCATGGGTGAGCACCGTCCGGCACTCCTGGTAACCCAGCACCGTCACCCCGTCCACCCCGAGCGTCTGGCTGGCGGCTTCGGCGAACGGGTTGCCGACCATCACGCGGTGTTCCTTCCGCGCCGCGCGCAGCCGCTCGTGCACGTTCTCGACCTGCATGAGCAGCCCGTCCTGCAGCTCGGCCGGATCGAATTCGTCGGCAACCGAACTCGTCATGGCGACACCGTTTCGGTGTCCCGGCCGGAGTGCAGCACCGTGCCGGGCAGAGCCCCGGTCGCCACGCCGTCGCGGCAGACCTCGACGCCGCCGACCCAGACCGAGCTGATCCCGCGGGCGTCGGCGACCAGTCGGGGCGCGCCCGCGGGCAGGTCGTAGCGGGTGTGTTCCCGACCGTGGTCGACGGTCGCCGGGTCGAACAGCACCAGGTCGGCGTGCCAACCGGGTGTGATCCGGCCGCGGCCACGCAACCCGTAGAGCCGGGCCGGCACGTCGGTGATCAACCGGACGGCTTCTTCGAGCGTCACCACCTGATGCTCACGGACGCCGCGACCGAGCAGCGACGTGGTGTAGATCGCGCCGCACATCATGTCCAGGTGGGCTCCGGCATCCGAACCGCCGATCACGACGTCGCGGTTGCGCCACACCTCGGCGCGCAGCCGCCAGTCGGCGGCCTCGTCGCCGGTCGGCGCCGGCCTGAGCCCGGTGCGCAACTCGTCGGCGATCACGATGTCGCACAGCGTGTCGAAAGGCTCACGGCCACGGGCGGCGGCCACCTCGCCGACGGAACGACCTGTAGCGTCGCCGTTTTCGGCCGCGAAGGTCTCGACGATGATCAGCCGCTCCCAGCGCGCCAGGCCGCGCAGGACACCGGCTTCCTCGGATTGGGCGCCCTCGTTGAGCCGCCGGCGCACCTCGGGGTCGGAGAGCGCCGTGAGCCGCTCGGGCACCGGCAGGTGCATGGTGTCGCGCCAGCCGGGCAAACCGTCGAGCACGAAGCCGGACAGAAACGACAACCGGATGGTCATGGCGTGCGGCAGGGTCAGTGCTAGCACCCGGCCGCCGCGCCCGGCGGCGATCTCCGATGCGCGCAGCTGTCCAAGATGACCGGTCGGGTTGGCCGCCGTCACGCTCAGCACGTTCCAGTTCAGTGGCCGGCCGGCCGCCAGGGACATGTCGGTGAGCAACGCGACCTCGTCGTCGGTGAAGCCCGACAGGCAGCCGGGCACGATCGCCTCCAGCGTGGTGCCCGGATGGTCGCGGACACCGCCGGCCAGCGCGACAAGTTCTTCGTGCGAGGCGCTGCGCGACGGCACCGGATGGCCCGCGGCGTCGTTGTGGGTGTGCGACTGCGATGTCGAAAGTCCCAGCGCCCCAGCGGACAGCGCGTCGTGCAGCAATGCCGCCATCCGTTCGATTTGGTGCCGGCTCGCCTGACCACCGACCGCACCATCGCCCATCGCCGCCAGCCGCAGCGCGGAGTGGCCGACCAGGAAGCCGGCGTTGACGGCGATGCGGCCGTCGAACCGCGCCAGCCAGTCGTGAAACGACGACCATTCCCAGTCC
>NZ_JBYCKY010000239.1:0-90137 GCF_057473605.1 Mycobacterium sp. TH-M82
CCTACCGCGCACCACCGACACAAACGCCGACAACCGAAAAGCTCATCCCCTCCCCACCCGGTGTCGGGTGGGGAGGGGATGAGGGTGCTCCACAGGGGTGATAATTGCCCGGCCCAGCCGGCCGCCGGCACCTTCTCGACGACGGCCCGGGCCCGGGGCATTAGGTGCCCGCCGGCTAGCCGTTCACGATCCGCAAGGAGCTCCTCAACCAGGCGCCGGCGCCTACTCGCAAACCTGAATGAGCACAGGCCCCACTGCCCTCTCGGCCGATCGGAGTCTGAGATACGCCATCCGGTGTCGGCCTTCGACGATCTGCCCGTCGGCCGTGATCAGCATCGGGTTCAGGAGGTAGTCACCGGCGGTGAACGGGCCGCCCCTCGTGCGCAGGCCGTAGGGCATGCCGACGGCCCGGCAGTATTCGGCGGCGAAGTTCACCCAGGTGGCGGTGTCGACGGCCCGGCCGAGCAGCTCCATGCCCAGCGCGGCGTTCGTTGCTTCCTGCACGTTGGCGACGAGCGTGTGGCTCCAGTCGGTCGTGCTGAGCCATCGGTCGACGCATTCGCGATAGGCCGCGCTGGTGGCAAATGCCCGCTCATGCCCGGCGGGGTCGTGGTAGCGGTTCCCGAGGAGCTGCTTGAGCTCATCGCGCAGCTGCGGGTACTCACCTTTACCCAACCCAGCCGGCCACGGAAGCGCCTCAAGCGACCAGAGGTCGCTTCGAATCATCACCAGCAAGGACCGCGGTCGGGGACCTCGGCCCTACACGGCCGCGAGACCGGCTTCCCTTGCCGCCTCCAGCTCGGCGCGAAACCGCGACAAGACGAACTGCTGCGTGGTTTTGAAGCCTTCCCGCCGCGCCAGCTCGTCGAAGATGCTGCGGTCCGTTCCCGTCATGCGCAGCGGCAGGATCTTGTCGAGTTGACGTTTCTCAGATCCTCTGCGGCTCATCAGATTCCTCCTGAGTCTCACCGGAACGCACCAACCCGAACCGGTCGTTACCCTGCTGTTATGCTCGCTTTTCGAACATCTTCGCCCACGATATGCCATCCACCGACCCTGCGCGGCTATCCGCGCGCGGCGTGTCGCAAATCATGCGCACACAATGCTTACTTTCCCGCCATTCTCGCTGTTCCAGCGTGTTCCCCTGCTGGGTTAGGGTTAGGCTGACGATCTGTCGTAGCGGCTACTTCACTGAAGGCGTATGTCATGGCGTTGGAAACGCGTCCCCAGGTGGGCCGGCCCGTCATCAGCGCTCGTGAAGCCGCCCGCCAGCTGCGCCTCGATCCACGCACCGTGAAGAAACAGATCACCACTGGCGAGCTCGCCGGCGGCGTCCACCATGGCCCGAAGCAGCCCCGCTGGTACGTCTACGCCGACCAGGTCCTCACCGATCCCTACGCTGGGGAATTGAGCCAGCTACGCGCCGAAGTCGCTCACCTGCGCGCCGATCGCGCTGACCTTCAGGCGCAGCTGCTGGCCGCGCAGGAGACCAATCGGCTGTTGCTCGCCAGCCAGGCCCAGATGCGTGAAGCCCTGCAGAACTACCAGCAATCCGCGGTCGAAATCACCTCGGCCGCATCAGGCTTCCGTGACGCCGCGGACGGATACCGCGCAGCGGCACAGGGGTTTGAGCGCGCCACCTCGCAGCTGCAGACCAGCAACGCGTGCCTCAACGAGGTGCTGGACAACTACGGCGACGCGTTGAGCCAGCACAGTCTGCCCGGCCACCTGGGCACCTTGCCGCCGCCCGCCCAGCCCTAACCTCGCCACTCGGGGTCTGCCGGCAACGCGGCCGCCCAGGGCTGCAGGGCTACGGGTCGAGCAGGAAGTCCAGCAGCGTTTCGATGCGGTAGCCGACTCGATAGGTGCGGGGCAGATTCGCCCACGTGGGGACGACGATCTGCATGGCGATCTCCTCGCCGAGGAGCTGTTTGAGCAGTTCGTTGTCACCGTCGAAGAACGCCTGGATCAGCTCGCCGGCGGGGTCGACGTCGATTAGGTCGTAATCCTGGCCGCCCCAAGGTATCCGCTTGGGGTACTCCTTGGCGTTGATCACCACGTAGCCGTCTACGGCGATGCCGATGCGACGGGTCGGCGCACCGGGTAGCCCCGGCATACCCGGTGGCCGGCGCCCAGGAAGTGGAGCCTCGGGGTCTGGGGAGTCACGCCACCGCCGCACCCGGCCCTCGTTGACACCGATCTGTTCTGCCAGCTTCCGGACACCACCAGCGCGGTCAATCGCTGCCCAGCGATCCAGGAACGCCTTGTCCACGCCAGCCGGGGGGTTGTTGGCGCGGACCCGCCGGGCAATGGTGCGCTCCGAGAGCGGATCACGTCCGGTGTGCTGCCCGATGCGTCGGGCCATCTCGTGACGCGCTCGCCGGCCGGCCTCGGCGCGCCTCATCCGTTCGGGCCGTGTCCGCCATTTCCCGCCGAGCTCGTTGTAGCGGCGTTCCTGCAGGGCGTCCAGCGCGTCGCGGAACGCTGTCGATTCCGGTTCTTCGGGGCCGCCGCTGTCGGAGGGCAGGCCCCAGAACTCCATGCTCACTGCACGTCAGCTTCGCTGGGTGTGTCGCCGGCGGGGATGTCTTTGAGCCGGTAGCCCCCGTTGGGAAGTACTCCCTTGACGAGCGGGTCTTCCAGCAGGTGCGGATCCATGTCTTCGGGGATTCGGTAGAACCATGCGTCAACGAGGCATTCCGTTGGGTACAGGTCGAATTCACGCCCGATCCGGCAGGCGTACCGCATGGCCCGCCACCGCGTCATCCCCTCGATCGAGGTAAACCAGGCCGGCTGCTGCAGCCGCAGGTACGGGTGTTTCCAGGCGGTGTCGCCGACGGCCTCCAGGCGCCCCAGGAAGGCCTTGTAGAGCGCCTTGACCATCTCCTCGTAGTCCAGGCGCTCGTCAGCGCGGGCGGCCGCGAGCTTGGTGCGCAGCAGTGTCGCGAACTGCCGCAGCCACTGGTGCTGCTCGGGCCAGACGTAGGCAGCGGCAACCTCGAGTTCGGCGATGGCCAGGCCCGCTCCCCCGCTTTCCACCGGCGCGATGAGCTGCTGCACATCAACGGTGGTCGCCCAGAACGTGGCTTCACGCGTCCACGACATTCCCGGGTGCGGCACTGGCAACTTGCGCGACAGCCCGTCCAAGTCCTTGGCCGGCGGAACGGTGATCTGAAAGACGCCGAAGGGCGGGCGCTGCTGATCGAAGACGCTCGGGTCGGGTGTCTGCCACTCCGGTGTGCCCCAGCCCAGGTAGAGGCCCTCCGAGGAGGGCAGGTAGGCGGCCTGCTGGTCGACCTGAACGTCGACTCCCTTGCCGCCGGCACGGTGCTGGCGATACCAGCTGTCCTTGGTCCACCAGGCGGTGGGCAGCTTGCCTCGCTTGGCGATGCGATCAGGCAACGGGCACGGGACCAGGCGGGCGTCGGGGGTGTTCTTGGCGTTGGGGCGGGCCTTGCGCATGCGGGCGGTGGCGATCGCCGCGCCGACGCGGGCCCAGCGAGGCCCGGGCAGCGCTCCGTCGAGGCTGTAGAGCCAGGCGATACGGTCACCTAAAAGGTGTGCGGCCTCGGTCTCATCGGACGGCAAAATAGTTGGAGTGTCGACGATTCCGAGGACACCTCGGTCGGCCGGACGTGACTTCGAGGGATCACTGTGGGTATACGGCATCAAGATGACGTCGACCTTGCGGTCCGGCCAGGCCACCGGGTCCGGGGAGGTGAATTCGCAGGCGAAGTACCCGGACTTGGAGTAGGTGATGTGGCAGTCGAAGAATTCGCCGATGACGTCCTCGAGCTTCACGGCGGCACCGGCGGCTGGGGCCGGGAACTTCAGGGCACGCAGTGCCTGGCCGGTGATCCAAATCTGGGGGTTGGGTTCGCCTTCGGTGCTGGCCCAGGGGTACTTAACGGCCAGCTTGAGCAGGTTGGACGGGTCCCCGAGGGGTGGTTTGACGACGGCGCCGGCGGGGGTGACGATGCCGTGCGTGGTGATGATCAGCACGCGGTCATCGGCGCCGGAGTAGTCGACGTCGTCCCACTGGCGGCTCCTGGCCGGCCACTGCCCGGCCGCGGCCTTGGGCGCACGGGTCGACGACGCTGCGCCGTCGACCGAGCTCTCCTCGTTCTCACTGGAGCTGGCCCGCGCGCCGGCGAGATAGGCCTGCACGGTGGTGTCCCACCAGCCGCGGATTCCCGCCTGCTCGGGGTCGCCGACGATCACGTTGGGTGCAGGAAAGTCGGCCGGGATGCCGCGACCCAGGGCAGAGACGACCTGCTGGCGCGAGAGGGCAACTTGGGGCCCCTGAACCTCGTCGGTGTGGTCGGCGACCAGCCAGTCCATAATGTCGATCGCCTCGTCGTTGTCCGTGCGCATGATCCATGTCTGAGATCCACGGGTGATGCGGTAGTTCATGCGCGCGAGTCCTTTCCAGACACGAAGCGGGGTGGGCCTGGGGGTGGGGGTACTTGGTCGACGAGGCCGGCGGGGAGGCGCCCTTCGCGCCATTTCGCCCGGAGCACTTGGACTGCGGTGGCGGTGCGGCCAATCTTCAGGGCGGCTTCGGAGACGGTGAACTCGGTGTTCAGGGCTGTGCGCGCGTCGGCGATACTCCATCGGGTGCCGGCTTTGTCCGCGGTGGGTGCGGTGCGCTCGGCCCGGCGGGCGGTGTAGCGCTGCCGCTCACTCTTCGACCGCTTGCGATCCGCCATCTGGCGTCCTTCCTACTGCCCTGCGACTGGTCTTCCAGCGTACCGCCTCAATCCATTTGCGTAAATAGATTGAGGGGTGATGTGTCTAGTGAGCCGCCATGCTGGTGAAGCGAGACATGTGCAGTTGGTGGGCGACCGGTACGGTCTTGGTCGGACCGTTGCGATGCTTGGCCACGATCAGATCAGCCTCACCGCCGCGCGGGTCATCCGGATCGAACGCATCGGGCCTGTGTAGCAAAATCACCACGTCCGAATCTTGTTCCAGGGAACCCGAGTCGCGTAGGTCAGCTAACATCGGTTTCTTATCGGTGCGCTGCTCCGGTCCTCGGTTGAGCTGGCTGAGCGCCACCACCGGCACCTCCAGTTCCTTGGCAAGCAGCTTCATCGATCGGGACAGCTCGGAGACCTCCTGCTGGCGTGATTCGGCCCGCCGACCGCTGGTCATCAACTGCAGGTAGTCCACGACCACCAGACGCAACCCGGCCTTCTGCTTGAGGCGTCGGGCCTTGGCGCGGATCTCCATGATCGTCATGTTCGGTGAGTCGTCGATGTAGAGCGGCGCTTCGCTGATTTCACTCATCCGGCGCGCCATCCGGGTCCAGTCTTCGTCGGTCATCCGGCCGGCCCGCATGTCGGCTAGCCGGATCCGGGCCTCGGCGGACAGCAGTCGCATCACGATCTCGGATTTGCTCATCTCCAGCGAGAAGATGATGCTCGGCAACTTGTGCCTGATAGAGCATGACCGCATGAAATCCATTGCGAGCGTGGATTTCCCGACACCAGGTCTAGCCGCGATGATAACCATCTGTCCTGGGTGTAGCCCGTTTGTCAGCTCATCGAGGTCAGTAAATCCGGTCGGGACCCCGCGGGCATTCTGCCCCGACGCCAGGATGTCCAGCTCATCCATGGTGGGCTGCAGCAGTTCCTCGAGCGCAACGAAGTCCTCCGAGTGCCGCCCCTCGGTGACGTCGTAGATCTCGGCCTGGGCGCGGTCGACGATCTCGGCCACATCGGCGCCCTCTGCACCGGCGTAGCCGTATTGCACCACCCGGGTGCCGGCCTGCACCAGGCGGCGCAGGATCGCCTTCTCCGAGACGATCCCGGCGTAGTAACCGGCGTTGGCCGCCGTGGGCACCGTGGAGATCAGGGTGTGCAGATAGGGCGCCCCGCCGACCCGGGCCAGTAGTCCCCGCCGGTCGAGTTCGGCGGAGACGGTGATCGCGTCGGCCGGCTCGCCGCGGCTGTAGAGGTCCAAGATGGCGTCGTAGATGTTCTGGTGCACCGGGCGGTAGAAGTCACTGGGCCGCAGCCGCTCCAGCACGTCGGCGATGGCGTCCTTGGACAGCAGCATGCCGCCGAGCACCGACTGTTCGGCGGCCATGTCATGTGGTGGCTGCCGCGGATCGTCGAGACCGGTGTAGCCTGCCGGCTCTCGCTGCCGGCGGGGCCGTACCTCGGCGGTGGTTGTCATGCGCTGGCCCGGTGGGTCGGCACACTCGCGGCCATGAGTTCAACGGCGTCGCCGGCGACCACGGTCCACCCGTGAGCGATCAGGGCGTTGCGCTTGGCGGTGTCGGGCTCGAAGACCTTCCAGGCGGCGCTCTTCGTAGCGAACCGGCTTCGGGCGTACCAGGTGTAACGCTGGCCGTCGGGCATCACGATGAGCCAGCCGGAGCGGGGTGCGGCGGAAGCAGACATTTGGGGTTTCCTCTCGGATTGATTGGTATGGAACTGCGTTGGCCTACAGGCGGTTACGACATCAACAACACCCCTCCCGTCTGGTCGGTGAGCTGTCCGGCTGTGGGTGCTGACGACCCGCTGGTGGGGTCATCGTCTTCGGTGCTGACGAGCTCCCAGCAGCCGTCGCAGACCGGAGCCGGTGCGGGCAGTTCTTCACGGGTGCTGGCGCCGGAGGTTCCGCAGCAGACGCACTGCCCGACTGGCACCGCAGCGGCGAGTTCCTCGATAGCGGCCCACAGATCACCGGCCGGTGCTGCGGCCGGCGTTTGTACCGGCAGCTGCGGCGTGGGCTCGTGAACGGTGAGCCAGCGCCGGGTCGCTACGGGCAGGGATTCGTGCGGGTATTCGCGCCGCACGGCACGTGCGGCGTTGACGGTCGCCCGCTGTTGGGCGGTCTCGTCGAGTGCCCCTGCGGCCACCGTGATGCCGCTGGTGCGGTAGCGGTCCGCGATGGCCATGCGCTGCGCCAGGCTAGGTCCTACTTCGGCGACGATGGCGGCGTACCGGCTGGTCAGGCTGGCAGCCCAGTCGGCCTGGCGGGCTGCGGCTGCGGCGCGGTCCCAGCTGCGCTGCAGCGGCCGCAGTCGGGGGCCGGGCCCGATGAGCGATTTGGCGAAGCGCAGGCGGGCCAGCACCAGTGGCTTGCGGACCTGTTCAGGCAGGGGCGCTGCGAGCACCTCGATGATCTGCTCTTCGCGCCAGCCCCGGGCCAGTTGGGTGCGAATGGCGCGGTGGAGGTGCTGGCGCACAGCCCAGGGAACTTTGCGGTAGCAGTCCGGAAGTTTGGCCAGTACTCGGTTGACCGCTCCGGATTCGACATCGATCTCGATCGGTCGCGGTCCGCACCGGCCGTCTGACGATGCGTCGATGGCACTGGTGAGTGGAGGGGTTTTTCTTGGAAATCTCTTTAAGAGGAAGGGGCGCGAAGAAAACTCGACATTTTGTTCCTCTGGTCGGGTGTCCGCGGGCCCGTGAGAGTCGGGATTGGCCGCCGCATCAACAGGGGTGTGGGCGCCGCCGTGCGGGGGTGTGGCGGTGGCCCGGGCGGGAGCAATAACCTTGCCGTTTCGATCGCGGGAGAGTTCGCTGACGCCTTCGCAGAATCGGGGGTGAATAGCGAGGTGAGCGGTGCGGCCGCGGCCGCGGGCAGGTTCGTAGACGATCAGCTCAAGGGCGTGCAGCTGGCTCAGCCGACGCCCGATGGTGGTGGCCGACAGTGATCGCGCGCCGGTGGGGAAGCGGGCTGTGATGTGCCGGATCGCCACCTGGTCATCGCGGAGGCGCTTGTAACCGACGAGCAGCGCCAGGACTGCGGTCAGGACGGCGAGAAGCCCACAGCGCAGCCCGAGGCTCTCAGCGGCCGTCTCGACGCGTGATCGCACCAGTACGGCGTCAGCGCTGGGGATCCGGGGGCGTGCCTCAGCGCGGCGTGTCATGGCCGCACCTGATGTGCGTCGTTCGCCGCGGTCTGGACTGCGGCGAGGTGCGCCGGATGGCGTGGTGTGCGCTGCGCCGCGATGTCGCGATGCAGACTTGCTAGCAAGTGGTCTTGCACCCGTTTTGGGTAAACGGGTACCCTGAGAAGACCTTCCACGGTATTCCCTTCGAAAGAGGGGACCTTGAGAGCGAAGTTGGCGCTTCGGTCTCATTCGAAAAGGGATTCGGAGCTCAGCTCCGGGCCGTTCTTCTGGAATCTGAACTCCCCCTTCGGGGGAATCCCTGTCCGTTTGGTCCCGCTATGGAGTTGTTGGGCTAGGGCTGCCGGTTACGTGGCGGTTTGCCCAGCGGTCAGCTGGTGAGGCACCTCCTGGTGGTTGATGGGGCGTCGAGCATCCGCATCACCGGATTCGGGATACGGGAGCTTCGGGCGGCGTTGTGAGCCACCGGAATCGGGCGGACGTTGAGCCGCATCGGGTTGAGTCCAGATGCGCCCAGCCTGGTGTTGCAGGACGAGTTGTATTGGCTGGTGCGCCGTGGCCGCAGGTCAGGCAGGGGTGTTGTCGCACGCCGGCCGGGTCTTGCGTCCATATGCGAAACTTCCAGGTCAGAGGGCCTCGTGTGACAGGTGTGACAGCGCGTCCATCGGGATGGTTGCATGACCACCGGCGGATATCCGCGCACGACACGCGGATATCCGCGATATGGGGCCCGCATCCCAGACCCCGCCGCCAGGGCCATTGCCGGCGTCAACGTCTGCACGACGCCGGGCACCAAGATCACGCGAAGCCCCGGGATCACAGCAGGGCCCCGGCTGCGGCCGTCATCGACCACGTGCGCCGACCAGGTGCCTTCAAGACCGGCCGCTGCCACCGCCGCCGCCGTGGTCGGGACAGCGCGGTGATGGCAGCCGCGATGACACCGTCAAGCTCACCGGCGGCCTGCTGCGGCAGCATGTGCCCGCACCGCGGCAGATGCACATGTTCACAGGCCGGGATTCCCGAAACGAGCTCGGCAGCCAGAGCCGACGGCGTCAGCACGTCGACTCCCCCACTGAGTACGACGGTGCGTGCATGGATTGCCCCCAGTGCGCCGTACTGGTCGAAGTCACGTAGGGCCGGCAAAAAACCCACCGCCGTGCGCAAGGGGGTGCTGACCAAGGCGCTGGCCGCCACGGCCGCCAGCGCTCCGCCGGTTCCATCGAAATGCGACAGCCCAGCACAAACCGGACCGGCGAGAAAACGCCGCAACGGAGCCAGAAGCGCCGTCGGTGCATGCTCGACACCCTGGAACAGGACCCCCACCCCCGGTGTTGTGAGCAGCCGGCCGAGCCCGAACTGGGTCAGGTGCCCGGCCGCGCTGGCCACCAGGATCAGGCCGGCAGGGTCGATCGCTCGCCGCTGGGCAGCCTGCGCACAGTACGTCACAGCCGCCATGCCGCCCATGGAGTGTCCGACGAGGATCACCTTGCCCCGCGGCGCGACGGCATCGAGCACCGCACCGAGATCGGCTGCGAGGCGGTCGATGGAATAGGTGGCCGTCGGCGCCTGCGCGGATTCGCCGTGACCACGATGGTCGTAACTGACCACCTGGACCGACGACCCGAATCGCCGAGTAACCGCGGCGATCTGGTGAACCCACGAGGCCTGCGACAGACATAGCCCATGCAAGAACACCACGGTGCAGGCAGCCGTAGGCTCGCCGTGGACACGTACGGCTAACCGCACCCCGTCGTCGGTGCGAACCTCCAATGATTGCGCAGACCCACCCGGGGATCGAGCGGCACCGGCAGTATCGCCAGCGGGCGCCCGAGAGCTGGTTTGCGGCGGCGCGGACTTGATCATGACCATGACTGCGTCCCCTCCAGGGGCCCGGCCCATGCTGCCGAGTCGAGTGCTGTGAAATGCCACATCCTCAAACCTCCTCACTACGCCGTGCGTTGGTCATCGAATACGTTCTGGGACAACGGTGTTGCCTCACGGGTGAGCTGGCCCCGGTATCCCGGTGCGGCCGAGAGCAGCGCACGCCGCGGGCGTGAACCATCAGCGGGCTGGACAACGACCTCGACCGCCAGGAGCTCATCGAGCGTCGGCACAGGTGTGTTGCGCGGCGTGGGTGGCGGCACGCGGTCGCCGAGACGAGCGTCGAGTTCAGCGACCTTGGCGGCATTGGCCGCCGTCACCGCGCTGCGCCGGATCTGCAACGACTTTCCCAACCCGAGCTCGCGAGCGATCCAGGACTTGGGCCACCCCCGGCTGATCATCGAGTCGAGCAGTTGCCACGTCGGGCCAGCCTCAACACACGACCCAGCGGCCTTCGCCGCCCGCGCACCGGCGAGATCGACCGCGAGAATCACAGCCTCCGTCTCAGACCGAATTTGGGCTTTCCCGCTCAGAATCAGTCGCAGCGTCCTCACATTGAGCCCGCACGCCCGAGCCAACTCCTTCTGCGCAGCACCCTGCTCGATCAAATCGAGCAGATGAGCCCGTGCGGCACCGGTATCGACGCACTGCGCAATCGGCTCACCAGCGGCGACCCTCTGTTGGTAGCGCTGCTTGCGATCCCGATTCGCGGCCGTGCACAGCTCGCACGTGCAACCCTTCGTGTAGCCGGCGGGGCTGCCGTGCTTCGTTACGCCGATGTCACGCCGCACCCTCGGCGCCGGCGGGCACTCCCACCGCCACCCCGCCACCGCGCCGAGCAACTGCACCCGCGCCGAGATCAACCGGCCGTGTCGATAGAAGTAACGCTGGCGCGTGCACCAATCGAACAGCGGCACGGAAACATCAGCGAGATCTTCCACGTGCGAATCCGGCGGCACACAGTGGCCTTCGCGCGCCACGAACTGCTTGAGGGCCTCCAGGCCGACCAGCCACAAGGTGGCACCCCGATGCCAGCGCAGCGAACCCTCCGACGACCTACTCGGGCAAATGACCGCGAGCTCGTCGGTGAGTTCCTGCCGCAGCGTTCCGATAGCCCGCCGCCGACGCACACCGTTGAGCCACTTGCCCAGTGCAACACCATCTTCGGTGACCTCGACCCCGGGGTTGGCGTGCCCCTTCCAGGCGACATACTCAGCGAACAGCCCCACGGCTCGCTCATCGGCAGGTGAGAGCGCCGACCACGTCCACCCCGGGACCCGCTCCAGCCGATCACGCTGCCGATCGTCGAGCTCACCACGACGAGCACGTTGGCGCTGCAGTGCACACCACCGGCCCACCGTGCGGACCGTTGAGCGTGGCTCCGGCTGAGTCAACGCGATATCGGCGACCTCAGGAACACCGACATCGAGCCGGCCACCGACATTGGCAAGATCGAAGACCTGGGTGTACTGGCTGAGCCAACGCTGCTCGGCAAGGCTCCAGGCCCATCCGGGCAGGGCGCTGAGCCTGGCCGCACGCTCGGGCAGCAGCAGGCCGCGGCGGTAGGCGCAGCGCTGACGTTCACACCAGCGCCCCAGCTGGCTAGCCGAAGCCGGCCGGGCGTGACCGTTGTCGGTGACGAAGGCTTCCAGGTCCCGCACGGCCAGATCCCACGCCGGCGACAGCAGGTCGACGACGCGGGCATGCAGACCGTCCGGATCGGCCAAGGAAGTGATGTCGTAGGTCACTCGCGACAGCCGCGAGTCATCGGGAGTTCCACGCCGAGATGGTTTACGCACGAGGGACTCCAGCTCAGCGGCGAGGCGCCCGTCCATACTGCGCAGGCCTCGCAGGATCCGCCACGCGGCCGAGAACGACCCCGTCGACAACGCCGTGTCGTCATCGAGCCCGGCGGGAACGCAGACCGGAATCATCACCAGGCCGAACTGTTTGCCGGGAGAGGTTCGCAGCGATCGCCCGACGGACTGGATGACATCGACATCGGAGTACTTGGGGTCAGCGAAGAGCACACCGTCCACCGCGGGAATGTCGACGCCGGCGCTGAGGCAGCGCACGCTGCTGATGACGACAAGCTGATCCGGGCGGGCATCGGCCAGCAATGCAAGCGCCAACTCGCGTTGACGGGTTGGATCTACACCAGCGACAGCGCGAGCAACCACCGTACGGCCGTCGGCCAGAACGTGGCCATCGATGGCGCCGGCGAAGGCCCGGGCATTGGCGACGCGACTGTGGAAGCTCAAGACGCTGGAGACCCCGTGATTAGCCGCAGCCGCCAGGGCTGCGATCGGATCCGGCTGCAGCTTCTGGCCGGGGGTCTCGTAGACCAGGACGCGGTAGTCGACCAACAGCCCCCGAGCGATCGCGTCGGCAAAACTGAGGCGGTAGGCCACCGCACCGAACAGTCCGGCGTCCGACATCGACAAGCCCGGCTCCGCCGCCTCGTCCCGATCGGTGTCATCGTCGGTGTCGACACTGACCGCGGTCGCGGTCATAAAGACGCGGCGCTCGACCCGAAACAGGCTGTCGTCGAGGACAACCCGGAACTCCAGCCGTGGGCGGCCGGCCAGAACGTGGGCTTCGTCGGCAACCAGAAGATCAACCGTGACATCGGCGGTCCTGGTCGCCTCGGCGACAACGTGTGCCGAGTGGTAGGTAGAAAAGATCACCAGGGGCCGGTCTGGTGTGTGCTCGGCCAACCGGGTGGCGACGACCGCCGCATTGGTGGTGACCCTGGCGCGCAGACTCTCCCAGTAGAGCGAGCTGATGTCCAGGCCGTCGTCAGGGGCCCGCTCACCGACACCGTCGGCGGTGCTGGCATCCGAACACGTGATGACAGCTTCGAAAGGCCATCCGCCCGCTGATCGCCACACCCGCAGCGTTTGCGCGACGAGGTTCAGCGAAGGAACGACCACCACGGTGATCGCGGGGCGGAGCTGTTCGGCGTACCACCGGCCCACGAGGGTTTTCCCGGTGCCGCAGGCCATGACCAGTTGTGCTCGCCGGTCGGTGGCGAAGGCCTCGTCGAGGCAGGCCATCGCCTCGAGTTGATGCGGTCGAGGGCGCCGCTGCTCCGGGGCGATCTCGCTAGGGACCGGCGCTGTCAGCTCGACGACGGCGCTCATCCGGCCAACTCCTGCATCGCCTCGGTCACCTGGGCGCCTCGCAGTTCCCGGCGAAGCCGCCGCCGATCACTCTCCCCCAGCCCACCCCATACGCCGTAGCGCTCGTTGCGGCCCAGCGCCCATGTCAGGCAATCGAGGCGCACCGGGCATGCCAGGCAGATCCGCTTGGCAGCACGAGAGCGCTGACCCTGCCCGGGGTAGAACACCGCGGGGTTAGCCTGGGCGCAGGCCGCGTGGGCCGCCCAATCCTGCTGTGCGGTACCGACAGCCAGCGCATCGCGCAACGCGCTGATCTCAAAAGTACCCGTGCTCATCAGCCGGCCCTGCCTTCCAGCTCGGCGACACCCCGTCGCGGGCCGACATCCCAGACCGACGGGTCGGTATCGGTATCAAATCGGGGATGGACGTGGCGACGACCGCTACAGCCGGGAGTGCAGATCGCGATCCGCCAGCCCGTCAGGGCACTGGCCAGCCGCACATTGTGGGCGTCGCGACCGATCGCCGCGGCGAACTGGCCGACCGACACCACCGCCCGAATATCGTGACGGGCCTGGGAGGTCACGACCACAGACTCGACGTCGACGTCGAGGGCGTTGGTGACATACCCGACGATGTCGGCGTCGTAGTTGAGCACCGAGATCCGCTCGCCCGGAAGCCAGTTCTCGATGTCGCGGATCCGGGAGCCGCCCCGGCCGATGCACCGCGACGCCGCATTCAAGCCCTCCTTGGCGTCCACGGCCACCTTGGCAAAGCGGCCCGGCTCACGAACGACGTCGACGATCCAGATATGACCGGCGGCGACCTCCGGAACACTGCGAGCGAACAACCCGGCGAACAGGTCGCGATCGGCATAGCCGTTAACGGAGATCCGACAGTTGCGCGGATCGGCGCTCATGACGACAACCTGCGTTCGATCGCTGCCGCGGGATGGCTCCCCGGCTTCGCCGCGGCCCAATAGACCAGCCGCCCCTGCGCCGAGACCCGGCCCACACGCCCGCAGTTCTCCATGGCGCGCAGGCACGGATACACCGCGGCAACGAGCGTGGCGGGATAGCCGGCCTGGCCCGCGCGACAGCGAAGCTCTGATGTGGTCACAGCACGGTCGGTGGCCGACAGTTCCCGAAGGAGGAAGCCCTGCAGGTCAGATCGGGTCAATACCGGTGTTGCAGTGAAGGAGTCAGCCGATGGTGCCGAGCTTGGCACATGCTGATTCGAGGATAACGTCATGGAAGAACTGCCGATCCGTGGTGTTGTCGGGTTGGCGGGCACTACCCGGCGTGCGCCGCAGCAAGCCGAGGGGTAAACAGTGCGAGCTGATTGACGCCGGCCGCGCGCTGCCGCGGAGCCGTTGACCGGCGCGGCAGGTCCGCCAGGTCGATGACGGTGCCGGTGTCGAGTTCGTCGGGATCGGCCAGGGCGTCGATGTCGAGGTCGACCACCGCCGGCCGCTCTTCGGGTGCGGCTTCGTCATCGCCGTTGGGCACGGCCGCGATGCCACCGGCCAGAACCGCATCGGTCTCTGCGCCAGGCGAGACCGCGGGGCCGTACTCGAGGCCGGCGATGATGGCCAGCTGTTTGCGGGTTCGCTCCAGGCCGGGCCCGGGCGCCAAACGGTATCCGGCCCAGATACCGAATTCCGCTTCGGTGTTGAGAGCCTTAAGGGCGCAACGGGACTGGAAGAAGCACGACCAGCACGCGGCCATCGCGGTGGGGTCTGGGCGCTGCTCGTCGGGGTGCCAGCGCTCGGGGTCGTAGAAGCACGGGGTGGTCTGTTCAGGCTCTTCGTAACGGTGGGCCAAGACGGCCTGATGCGGGCGTCCGCGCCCGAAAGTGTCTACGGTGCTGGACTTCGAAGTCTCGGGAGAACCGGAAATGGACACAGAAATACTCCTCAAGGAATGCAGTGGGTTTGAAATGCGCGGCGAGCACCCAAAAATGTTGATGAGTGGGGGATTAACGCGTGCCGCGTGTGACTTTTGCTGCGCTGCCCTGGGAAATTAGTCTTCGGGCGATTCGCGGAGCTAAGCGGTTGATATGGCGGTCTAACCGGTGAAGTACTCACTGCGGTGGGGGCCGCCAGAGGTGGTTACGGGTAGGTCCTCAGGGGCTGCTCCCTTCGATCCGGGTAGGCCCTCAAGTGACGCTGGGGGCCGGTAACCCCCTGAAAGTATCAAAGCAGTAAACGTGTTGGCAACACTTACGCGCAAAGAGTTGCTTCATACACGTCAGAAAGCTTGCCCACAAGGCGAATCGTCCCAGCTCGCGCCTCTTCCGGCAGCTGAGGAATCA
Source organism: Mycobacterium sp. TH-M82 (assembly GCF_057473605.1). Classification (NCBI taxonomy): domain Bacteria; kingdom Bacillati; phylum Actinomycetota; class Actinomycetes; order Mycobacteriales; family Mycobacteriaceae; genus Mycobacterium; species Mycobacterium sp. TH-M82. The sequence goes on from NZ_JBYCKY010000239.1 coordinate 15,181, forward strand.
AAGTAGCCAACAGTCCCAGCGCCTCCTGCGCCCGGGCTCGAATCTCGGCATTGACCTGATCCCGCGCCTCGACGGGAATGCCCTGATCCGCCATCGCCGCCGTGGCACTGGCCGCAAAACCCAGCACGGTCTCGGCCAGCGTCTGAGCCAGCACCAGCGTCGCCACCGAAGACTGGCCCTGCGCGGCGCCCTCCGGCGCAGAAGACTTGAGCGGTGCAGCACTTTCCGCCGGCGCGAACTGCCGGGCGATCGCCGCCTGCACCCTCTCCTCGGGCACTCCGAACACCTCGGCCATCCGCGGAAGCATCGGGGCACTCGGCGAGTACTTTCCCAACTCCCACCCCGACACGGCGGCCGGGGCCGACTCCAGGGCTTTAGCCAGCGCGGCCTGGGTGAGTCCCGCTGCCAAGCGGTAGTGCTTGATCTCCCAGTCTTGCGGGGCGGGAAGCTCCAGGTAGTCCGTGATGCGGCCACCGAAGACGTCAACCATCTTGTGCAGCAGTTTCATCGACGGCGTGGACCGGCCGTTGAGCAGACTGCTCAACGCCGTAGGCGTCACCCCCAGCTGAGCCGCGATTGAACGCTTAGTCCCACCGACGCGATCACAGGCACGACGAAGCGCGTCGACGGCAAAGAAGTCCGAGGTGTTGTCGGCCATTACCGCTCACATCCGGAAGCGTGGCCAACAGTCTCATCGCACGCCAGAAGACCCGCACAGACCAGCGACCGACCAGCATGCGCCACCGAAAACCCGCCAGCTCACACTGACGCGCTGTTGGCTACGCCCTCAGCTCCAGACTGATCTGTCTCGACGTAGCCCTTGCCGGCCGCCCGAAGGTTCTCGGCGTGCGCGGCGTAGCGCTGAGACACCGATTGCCCAGAGGCCTGCAACGCCGCCTGAAACTCGCCAACAGCAGCCGTGAAGTCGGCACCGCATGGCCCATAGCCCGTTTCCATCTGCGCGATCAGGTCAGGATCGGGCTGACAGCCCGCCGCGATCTCCCCGGCGATGCGGTCATTCGCTGCAGCGAACTCGAAAATCTCGCTGTCGTTCACTCGTAGTGCCATGTCAAAAGGCTATAGCCGGGCATCGGCCCGAGCAAGACCACCACACCCACCCGCCCCGCCGCTAACCGGCCCGATCGACAGAGACACCCACCACGTTGCCAACAGACCACCCGTCGCGCATGGCACTGGAGAACAGGATCACCTGCTGCCAGCATTGAGACCATGACCGATCTGCTGCACACCATCCTCGCCGATCCTGAACTGAGCGGATGGCCGCAATACCGGACAACGATGCCGGCCCCGCCTGACGGCGATCTCGACCACGACGCCGATTTACCGCAGGCGTACGCAGATAATGAATCCGCGCGGCCCACAGATGAGCAATACGCGCCGGCCGCGGAAAAAATCAGAGAATTGATCGACCGCGACAACAACGACGAGTATTCGCCGCCCACCGCAGAAAGCATGCGCCTGGGATTCGATCCCGCACCGCAGCCCGCCGCAGATACCACCGCCGGCGACCGCACCGCACAACGGCAGAACCCTCCCCCAGACCCCGCAGATGAGCCCGCCGCAGAAAGCCCGGGCATGGACGACGACGCGGGACCCATACCGACACCCTTGGCATTTGACGACATCGCCGCCAAACCCAAGGTCTTCAACGCCGCAGTCGGTTCCACCGGACAATGGCTCAAAGACCGCGACTGGAAAAGCCCACGAACCCTCGGGATCGCCGCAGCCGCAACCATTGCGGCAGGCTCGCTACTGGCCTGGTCATTCGGATCGAGCACCGAAACCCAAGGGCCCACCGCACAAATCACCGCCTCGGTCAGCGACCCCAATCCCGGGCCCACCGACGCGCCGGCGGTGCGCTCAGACGAACCAATAACGGTCTCGACGGCGACAGCACGCTGCCCCGCCCCGAGCTCCGATCCGATGAACGCGGTGCGACCGCAAAGCGCCAAGCCCTGGACCTGTGTGCGGGCCTGGCAGATCGACGGCCAGGTCCTGGAGCTGGCCTTCGACAAGGCGTCGGTCATCGCCGCCGTGAGCATCATGCCCGGCGCCAACAGCACCGAAGGCGACCAAGACCAGTGGGCCAAGTACCGCACGGTCGAACGCCTGGAGTGGGCCTTCAACGACGCAGCCCATACTCGCTGCACCCAGGACACCGGCAGCCTGCGCCAGCTGGCAACCCTGACCATCACCCCGGCCACCTGCACCCAGAAGGGTCCGTGGCAACCGGTCATCGCCAGCGCCGTATCGGTCACCATCCAGAAGACCGCTGAGCCCTCGAACCCCAACACCCTGGGCGGCCGCACCTCAGACCCGGGCGGCTCGGACTACACCGCGTTCGCCGTCAGTCGCCTCGAAATCATCGGCCACCCCGCCGGATAACCCCCGCGGCAGCGCCGCCCCCGCCCCATGCCGCAGGTCGCGGTAATCAATTACCTCCCTGCGCGCATGCACAGGCAGTAGGCATTAACACACCAGGTCACCACCGGTAACCAAGCCAGGTAACCGGCCACATCGTCGTGCCTGATTCACACCGAACGATGCCCGCCGGCACCCCCTGCGCGGGCCACCGCGCCCCAGGCGAGGACCTGGCCCCGCCGCATCGGTGGCCGAAGCCAGCGCGCGCTGGCCGCCGACGCGACGTACGGCCTACTACCACCCCGGTGTGGTAACCGCCTACCGCCGCTCGCAAGCCGTGTCGGTAACAACCTAACGCCGCTGGTCAACCAGCTAGATACCGCCGCTGGGAAGCCAGCGCGTCCGGCAAGCTACCGCCGAAGCAAGCCGACAAGCCCCCGTAGCCGACTACCAAGAAAGCTAGCAAGCTACCAGCAAAGCAATTGTTTCATCCGTAGCAAAAGCTCGGCGCCCCTTCGCCTAACGGCTCGGTGCGCCGAGTGTAGCAGAGGGTGTCAAGACCAGCAAAGCGAAAATCGCGCACCACCACCCCCACCAACAACAACTCGCGCACCCCGGCCGCCACAAAGCACCTACACGAGGGTTATCGCAGGTCGCCGGCGGTCCTCTGGAAAACCCCCATGTGTGCCTGCATCGTTTGACCTGTGAGTTTCCGACCCAGCACCCGCGACCGTGCACGCGACATATGGAGCCGAAACCGGCCCGAGCCCCGCACCCTGTCCCGCGCAGCCGTTCTTGGCTGCCTGGGCCTCGGCGCCCTGGGCGGAGTCAACGCGATCGCCACGAGCTGCTCGCCGCATTCCACTGTCAGCACCGCCCAAGTGGCGGACCTGATGAATCGCAGCGCCGCCGTGAGCGGCTTCGCCGACGCCTGCGTCCGGACACTGCTGACCGCCAACAGCGCCGGCGCCATGACGGAATGCACCAGCGCCCGAATCAACCCCTCAGCCCTGCCGACCATGGTGCTGGCGACCAACACCTGGTCGATGAAGCCGGAGCCGAGCGGCTTCTCCAACGTCGACTACTACTCGGTGGTGATCGGCGCGTTCGTCAAGCCACTGGCCAGCACCCCAGAACTGCGCTTCTACCAAGTACCCGTCGCCGTCGTGAACGGCCTGCCGCGCGCGACCGCCGCGCCGGCGTTCATCAACGGACCCGATGTCGGCTTCGACATCGAATTGGACTATCCCACGCAGGTATCAACGGATAGCGACGCACATAAAACTGTCGCAGATTTCTTGACAGCCTGGCTCACCGGAACAATAACCAATCCCGGCAGCGGCGACATCGGCCGCTACAGCATTTCGCAACAGATACGCAGATTCGAGAACGCGCCGTTCGCCAAAATCACGATCCAAACAATGAACGCACAAACAAATATCCCCACCACCGCGAAAAACGGATTTACAACCCGGATATTAGTCACCGCGAAAGGCACCGGCAATGACTCCACAGAACAGACACTGACTTTCCCGCTCACGATTGTGCGCCAAAGCGATAAATGGTTCGTCGCCGACATCGACCTGGCACCGCGTCTCGCGCAACGGATCAGCAAGCCGACACCAAACACCCCCGCCGGCAGCCCCCCACAACAACCCCGATAACAAAACCCCCTACAGAAAAACCCGAAGAGAAAGGCACAGGCCATGAACTACCTCAACCAGGTTCTGCTGAACATTGTGACCCAAGGAAAAACCACCATCATTCTGCTCATCACCCTGGTCTCCCTCGGACTGATCGCACTGCTCTACGCCAAGCATCAGGGGTCTGTCACGAAAATCGTCGTCGTCGTCGCCGGCGCCATCGCCGCGGTGATCACCGTGGTGATCCTGCCCGACCTGCTCCGTGGCGCAGCCAGCGACACCAGCGGGCTTACCGGCATCACCAGCCGCTACTGACCATGCCCCCACCAGCAACAGAACGCGAGCAACGATGAAGAAGGCCAGGGAGTTCGTCTCCTTCGTCGTCGTCTACACCCTGGCCCGCAAATTCCCCAAGCTGGTCGGAAAATTCCCCAACGGCCAATCGATCCCCTTCGGACCGTTCAGCTACACCCAAATCGGGGTCATCGCCGCATCCGCCATCGGAATCCTCGCGATCTTCGAACTGTTCCACCCCCCGATCCTGGCGACGCTGTTCGTCGGCTTCGCGATCGCCATCCCCTCGGTGATCATGGCCCGCCGCATCGGGTTCTCGATGGCCCGGACTACCTCGCGACTGATCTGGCTGGTCCGCCCCCTGCTCTACCGCGCACCACTGAGCACCGGAGGCCGCCCCGCAACAACACGCCGCCCAACCACGACCGGCCACGACACCCACGCCCTCGACCTGGAGTTCCTGCACTCATGATCTCGGCACAACAACTGGTGTCCCTGGGACAACCCACACTCGCAGTCACCCACAACCTGCGATGGACCCGCACCGGCGTCGTCTACGCCGAATGGCTGCTCACCGCGCGCCCCAACGGCCACGAGGAAACCGCCGAAAAACGCGACGTCGCCAACGACCACCGACACCTGTTCAGCGATCTGCCCGCCGCGACCTTGACCAGCGTCGTAGCCCCCATCGCCACCTCCACCATCGCCGAGAACATCATCTCCTCGGCGCGACGAGCTGCCCGCCGCTCCAACGCCGCCGGCCAACCAGGCGACTTCCTACGCCAGTTCAACGACTACGCGATCGAGGCCTCGGCCCGACTCACCGAAATCGAACACCAAGACCCGGCACCAGCCGAACGCATCCACTGGCTCTCAGTCCCACTGTGCGCCCCAGCCCGCGCCGGCGCACTGCCCGACGGCTACCAACCGACCACCAAGGACATCGCGCACTTCCTGCCCCTTGCCCTGGAAGCCGAACGAAAAATCCCAGCCTCCTTCGCGCCCCGGCGCGCCACCGAAGAGCAGATGCACTGGCTCTGGGACCGCTGCCACACCCGCGGCGTGGACTACCGCGACTACCTCGCAGCACTCGACGGAGCCGAACCGGACCCCTCCGCCCCACGCCCCTTCCCCCACTGCTCCGCCGGCCCCGCCCAGCCCGTGCGCCGCGGCCGCGGCTTCCGGCTCGACGGCTCACTGGACCCACGCCTGCCCCGGGCCGTGAAACTGTCATTCCTCGACAGCGACATCCCCGAAACCTTCCAGACCTTCCTCGTCGTCGACGACTTCCCCGCACCCCTGGGCTGGCCCGGCGTGGCCGACCAGATATTCGCGCTGCTCAACTACTTCGAGGGCGCCGGAATCGACTACACACTGCACACCTGGATCCGCAACCGCGCTGATGCGCTGGCCGCCAACACCACCTCGCTCAAGCGGCTCTCCGAGCAGATGGACGAGCGCGACAGCGAAATGAGCTTCGCCCAGAACTTCCTCGTCACGCGCGGGCGGCTGCTGACCCAATACAACAACCACCTCGAAGCCAACGCGGCCGAGACCGAAATCGGGTTCTGCCCGATCATCGCCGTCTCCGCCCAGAGCCTCGAAGAGCTCCAGGACCGCGTGCGCGACATCAAGCGCACCTTCACCGACATCCCCATCAAGCTCACCGACCTCAGAGGCGCCCAGGAAGAGCTATGGGCGGCCTGCCAACCCGGATACCCACCCCAGCGCGTGACCGCGGACTACACCCACTTCACCGCCACCGACATCTTCGCCCAGTTCGCCCCCATCACCGTCTCCCAGATCGGCGACGACAACGGCCCCTGCCTGGGCGAAAACCAACTGTCCGGATTCCGTGAACCGGTCTACTTCGATCTGCTCGGCGTCACCGAGAAAGACAAGTCCGCCTCCTTCGCCCTCGTCGGCGACCTCGGCTCCGGCAAATCCGTATGTCTGAAAACCATCACCTACGCGACCCTGGATCTGGGAGGGCAGGTCTTCGCGATCGACCGGTCCGCCCGCGGCGAATACGTCACGATCGCCCAATCCCAGCCCGGCGCGGTCGTCATCGACCCCACCAACCCCGAGTACACACTGGACCTCCTGCGCATCGTCCCCGGCGCCGATGTAGCCGAGCGCGTCCTACCCGTGCTGATGCGCCTGTTTCAAATCCGCTCCGGTAGCCCCGAATCAACCCTGCTCTCCGACCTGATCGAGCCCAACTACCGCGCCCGGCACAAGATCCACGGGCTGCCCGAACTGGTCACCCATGCCGCTGGCCTCGCCCGGAACCCAGACCAGGCCGCCGCGCTGGTCGACAACGACCCCCAGGTGATCGCGAAACTGGCCGCGCAACTGCGCTTCTGGTCCCAGCGCACCTACGCCCGGGCCCTGTTCGCCAGCGACCTGCCACCACTGCCGCTGGATGCGCCGATGGTCATCTTGCGCACCAACAAACTCGCCCTGCCCAGCGAGAACGAGAACGCCGCCGACGACCCCACCAAACTGTTCGGCGACGTCATCTACAACCTGTTCGCCACCATCGCCCGCCAGGTCCTGTTCTCCGAACCCGATGACCCCAACGCCCGGTTCGGACTGTTCCTGCTCGACGAAGCCCGCCACCTCACCCGCTCAGTCATCGGCGGCCCGATCATCGACGACTTCGTCATCGACGGCCGCAAACACGACTGCGCCATCGGCCTGGCCTCACAGGATCCCGCGCACTACGGGCGGTTCGCCCGCCTGATCCCGACGTTGTTCCTGTTTCGTCAGGTTGACGAAAGACTGGCCGCCGAGGCCCTGCGTATGTCCAGCGAAGACGCCGCGAGCAACCCAGATCTGGTCAAGTACCTCACGAACGCCAACCCGGGCGAATGCCTCATGAAGGACCTCCGCCGGCGGCTCGGTGAAGTCAAGATCCGCCTGCCCGCTCGCCCAGACAGGGCCGCGGCGGTCAACACCACCCCCGGGGAGCCACGGTGACCGACAGGAACCCGTTCGCCGCCGCCCGCCGCCTGGTTCGTCGGACAGCTCTGCTGCTGACCCCATCGGCCTACAGCCTCGTCAACGCCGCACCGGCCTGGGCGGCCGGCGGCACAGCCGTCGGCGCCGTCTGGCTCGGCATCTCTGACAGTGCAGATGTCCCCATCGGCCTCTACGGGTTGTCCCTGAACAACGGCAGCGTCACCGACCCGTCAGCTGTCCCGAGCTCGCTGAGCATGCACTGGCTCTACGGCTTCTACAAGTCCGTCATCGGCTACGCAATCTGGTTACCCGACTACGCGTATTCCCTGCGGTGGCTCAAGATCATCTCCGGGCCTGTCGAATTCATGGGCACCCAGTTGACCGCAATGGTGCACTCACCCGAAGTACTGCTGGCCGTGGGCTTCGCCGCAACCTGTTTCATCGCGATCAACGTGGCCCTGGGCAAGGTGGGCCGCGCCGCGGCCCAGGCAACCGTGGCCATTCTTCTGGCGTGCCTCGCCGTCACGGTGGGAAGTAAACCGATCGGCGAAGCGGTCGGCCCCTCCGGCTTTTTGGCGATGGGCCGTGACATCGCAGCCGAAAGCGTCAGTGAGCTATCCGGAAAATCCCTGAGCGGGGATCAAGCGGTGAAGGAGATGACGCAACAGCTGGCCGACCACTACGTCCGAACCCCGACCCTCGTCTGGAACTTCGGTGCCGACCTCGACGCCGCCCCCTACAACTGCGGTGCCGTCTGGTCGGCCGCCATCACCACCGGCCCCATCGACAAAGTCAAAGATGCCGTCGAAAAGGGCTGCCCACACGGCGAGGAACTGCACGACTACGCGATGAGCGACCCCGATAGCCGCAAGACGGTGGCCTTTTCCTCGCTCCTGTTCGCCCCGACGATGCTCTTCGTCCACGGCTGCGAAAGCATCCTCGCCATAGTGCTGGGCATCGCGACGATCATCTGGCTGATAGTTGCCATCGTTGCGCTGGTGACCGGCTGGATTCCGGGAGCAAACCAGACCTTGGCCATCAAGGCAGGGCTCGGTGCAGTGGTCTGCTTCGTCGGCATGACAGCGATGTTCGCACTTATCGGGATCACCGGGCTGCTCGTATCAGCACTGTTCAATGCCGTCGGCGGCGATATCGCCGTAGCGATGCCCATGGTGGTCGTGCTGATAGTGGCCCTGCTCGTCGGAATGTGGTTCGTCCGCAAGAGCATCGTCGAGCATCGCAAGCGCACCGTTCAGGCGGTCCAACGATTTACCGACGGCGGTGGCGAATCGGGACATTCCCAGGCGCCGGCCTCGGTCCCCACTACCGCGCAGAAGGTGGGCCGTCTGACTCGCGGCGCCGTCAAGACGGGCGTCAAATACGGCATCAGCGTCGTAGCGCCCGAGGCAGCCCCATACCTGGCTGCTGGCGACCAGCTTCAGCACCGCGTCAACGCCAAGCGCCTCAAGGGCGACAAACGCACCAGCAACAGAAAGTCGCCACCCACGTCGCCCTACGCCGTCACCTCCACGGCCTACGAGCCAGCGGCGACCCCGACTGATGTAGCGCCACGCTTCACCAGCCCGAACCAAGCCCCGGCCGCGGGGCCATCCACCGTTGCCTTTGCCGAGTCAGCCGACCCAACGCGGCAATCGGTGTCCTCCGCAAACCCAGCCCACCAGCAACGCAGGGCACTGACCAGGCCTTCCGCCGGTCCTAGTCCTCGACCCAACCCTGCAGGACCCCGCTCCCCCGGGCCCGGAACTCTGGCCGGACCTGCTCCCGACGTTTCCTTCAGCGGGCAGGTCCACCAACAGTCGACGCTGCTGTCCGGAGCCACCACCACCCGCAACGGCCGCAGCGCGGAACCCGCAAGCTCAAGCAACGACCCTGCACCCGAAACCGAACGCCCCACCCCGGGTATCCACCCGGCCATCGCCCACCTCGCCCGCCAAATCGCCGACTACCAAGAGTCGACCCAGGAACCCGCTGCTGCAGGCGTCCTCGAATCCCACGGCGATGTCAGGGGTCAACGCATGGCCCGCAGCAAGCAACGCTGATGTCCACCATCACCAAGGTGCTGCTGATCGCCGTACCGGCAGCGGTAATGGGGCCGCTGGTGGCCTTTCCGATCATCATCACGATGCTCACCCTGCCCGGCCAGACCACCCAAGTCTTCTACAACACCTGCACCGCAGCCCTGGGTATCCGCGGCGCCATCGTGGCAAACCCACCGGATCCCGCCCCAACCCCCGACGAGGTCCTGTTGAAGATCGCCCAGACCGCCACAACACTGGGATTCGGCAACCAGGGAGCAACCGTGACCGTGGCAATCGCACTGCGCGCAACCGGACTGGCGAACGCCGCGAACCGAACCGACACCGCAACCCAGCGCTATGCGCATAGCGCCCTGATCGACACCGGCGCCGGCGCCCTGGGACTGCCACTGTCCTGGGGCAGTCCCGCCGAACTGATGACACCGGAGGTCTCCACCGCCTTGGCACTCGATCACATGGTCGATGCGGACCCTCAGTGGCGTGACCGTACGTCCGCGGAACTCGCGGCCGAAATCACCGGACTCACCCCCGACGCGTTCGAGGCCCTGGCCAGCGAAGCCGAGGCCCGCATCCCCGCCGCCACAACAACGTCCACCCCGACAGTGCCCCTGCTGACCTCGGTGGCACCGACCACAACCACGAACACGACCCAACCCCGCCAGCGCCCTCTACCACCGGTGGCCACCACCGTGCTCAACCCGAGCGAGGCGAGCGCAGCAGCCTCCGCAGCCCCAGACGCCGCCGCCTGTCTATCAGCCCTGACCGCCGAACTACCCCCGATCGCCACCCGTCGCAACCCCGACGGGCCGGCGATCGCTGCCCACGCCCAACACGCCATCGCCACCGACCCGACACCGCAAGACGGCGAGACCCCGACCCGAGCACCCGAACAGCCGCAGCGGCTCCCCACCGACTCGGCGCAGTTCGTCGCCGAACTGCTCACGGACACCCTGGGCACGCCCATCCCGGACAACATCACCGGCCAGCTCCGCCTGGGCTACCGCGTCGACACCGCACCCGACCCCGGCGACATCATCTACACCGACATCAGCGCCAAACAGGGACCACACCTGGCCGGGATCGCCCTCACCGACACCGTCATGGTCACCGTGCTGCCCGGGCACCCCGGCCCCGAAACCGTTCCGATCGGCCCCAACCGGCTGATCCGCAGAATCCAGCAAGGAGCAACCTCGTGACCCACCCGGCCCCGATCATCACCGCCCCCGCCGTCGACCCCACCACCGGGGACTTCGCCAGCGACGAAACCCACGCCGGCACCGGCACCAACGGCAAGCCGAAGCCCTTCTCGCTCAACGGCGACTCCGGGGCAACGCCGCTGGCAACGCCACCCCTGTCAAGCCCCGCCCCCACCGCACCGACCACCACGGCCACCGCCACCCCGCAAGCCGCCAACCTCGGCAACGCGACGCCAGGGAACAACCCGACGACGGACACTGCCCCCATCGACGCGAAAGCTGAAGGCGACGACAAATCCGACCATCCAGGGCAAGGAGGCAAGGCCGACGGGAAACCTGAGGAGAATGCGGACACGCCCACCGATCCAGCAGCGACCATGCCGCCCGACATGGCCAGTGCCCTCAACGGCCTGGCCAACCTCGGACCCCAACTGACCGGCCCCTTGATGGCCGCCGCCACCGGACTCCCCGCAGCAGCACTGCAAGGCCTCGGCTCACTGGTACCCTCCCTGGCCTCCGCCGTCCTCCCCCAGCTCGCCCAGCTGGCCAACCAACTCGGCACAGGCCAACCACCCGCAACACCGTCCGCCCGCCTCGCCTCCGACTCTGCAGACGCACTAGCGGGCCCCCTGGGAGACCTGGCCGGCGAGGGCATCGCCGGCGACGCCGCCCGCTCCCACAATCAGGACCTCGCCCGCCAGGTCGACGCACTGCGTGAAGTCGAACGGCGCCTCGGCGAGGTCCTCGGCCTTTCCTCGGCACGTACCGAAGCTGATCGCGCGAAGATCAAGAACGTCATCACCGACGTCGAGACCGCACTGACCTCCGCCGGAGCACAAGGCAACACCCCAGAAGCCCAAACCGCCGTGATGACCGCCATGCGCAAAGCCCTCGACGACGCCGGCGGCATTGTGAGCGCCGCCGCCCGTGAAAAACTGACCGACGCCAAATTCGTGCGATCCCTGATCCAGGACTACCTGACCGCCACCGCTCCCACCGACACACTGCACGCCGGCACAGTCGGCAGCGGTATGGGTGCAGACGCCGTCCGGGCGGCCCGCAGCGCCCTGGGAATCCCGTATGTCTGGGGAGGCGGAGGCGCCCTGGGCCCCAGCAAGGGCGGCTTCGACTGCAGCGGCCTGACCTCGTACGCCATCGCCAAAGGGACACACGGCCGACTCATCCTGCCCCGCACGACCTACGACCAGATCCACTCCGGCCGCGCCGTAGCCCTCAACCGGCTCGTCCCGGGAGACCTGGTGTTCAGCAACTTCTCTGCACCCGGGCGCCCCGAACACGTCGCGATCTACATCGGCAACGGCCAAGTCATCGAAGCACCGCACCGCGGCGCCCCCGTCCGCGTCGCACAGGTCCCCTCAGGCGCCCAGGCCCGCCGCGTTCTATAACTGACACACACGCACCGAACACCACCGGGAAGGCCCCCAGCCCATGATTGCCACCAGCGGTGAAGACACCACCACCGACGGCTTCGAAGTCAGCGTCGACGAAGCCGCCTACCTGGTCGAACACCTCGACCTCTCAGGCCGCCTACCCGAGGTGCTCGCCCTCTACAACCCGATGACCGGCCCAGACCTCGCCGACTCCTGGAAGAACCTCCAACGCAACCGGCTCACCGAGCGGGGCATCATCACCCCCACCGGCGTCGTCCCGGAAATCACCAGAATGATGCGGACCGTCGCCGACGCCGAAGAAACCCTAGCCATCCGCATCATCCCGCTGCGCACACCCGACGTCATGCTGCGCGTCGCCATCGCCACACTCCACGACCGATTCGTCGCCGTCAGCCGCACCCGCGACATCGTCCTTGCACAACTCGTGCCGGCGGCCGACTGGCCTGACGCCGCCACCGCCGTCCTCGACGCAGTCCTGGGCAGCCACACCCCGGCAGCCCTGAGCGGCGGCGTACAGCTGACAGGCGCCGACGTACGCCGCATCAGCGATAACGCGCCAGGCCAAGTCACCGACCTACTCCTCGACTACGGACTGAGCACACACGACGCCGAGATCCTCAACGCATCGTCTAAGCCCGACGTCGCTACCGAGATCACCGCACTGCGTCGCGTCGACGGCGTCACCCGCCGCACCAAGACCGCCGTATCACTGCTTGACACCGACAAGTACGGACGCGTGCTCGCCTGGCCCCACGTCGGACCCGACCACCGCACCCACATCACCTACGCACCGCCGAGCGCCAGCCGCCTCGCATCCGCGATCCGAGCCCTGCTGGCCAGCCTCGACACGGCCTGACGAATCCCCGCGCAACACCACCACACGCGAGCCCCCGGCCACCGGGTTCCCGGGCACGGACTGCGAACGCACTGTGTGGCAAAACGCGTGCAGCGCAGCTCATTACGGCACCCGGCGCAACGGTCCAGTTGGTCCTCTTGAGAACGGCTGCGCAGCGCCCGAAGGTGGACATGATGAAACGTCCATTCCTGGCCCGCCTCGCCAGCCGTCCGCAAACGGCTGAGATCGCCGCGGCCCACACCGAGTTCCACACCACCGCCGACCAGCTGCCACGGCGTGTCCTCGACCGCCTCCGCCACCCCAGCGCACCCACCTACCTGGTGGCGTGGGACCCCACTGCCGACGCCGTGGTGTGGCGCCCCACCCCAGGACGATTCCGGTGAGCACCCCGACGACGAGCAAGGCCACCGGCAACGAGGAGAGCGCCGGCGCGGTTGCCCTGGCCGTGCTGGTCATCATCGCCGGCGCCGGATGGCTCGCCTACCGCTACCTGGCCACCAACACCACCGCGCTTACCTCCCTCGACATCCCCACCGCCGCCGGCGTCGCCACCACGCTGCTCATCGCCGCATCCGCTGCCGCCCACACCTGGTCGTCCACCCACCCCGGCACCCCCAGCGACACCGAGCCCGAGAAGTGGGCCATCACCACCCCGGCCGCTTCGGCGACGATCGCCACCGCCGCCACAGCAGCAGCAGCAGTCCTAGCCGCCACCCGGTGGGTCGCCGGCGTCCCGCTCATCCCGGCAGCCGGCCTCACCCTGGCCGCCGCCATCGGCGCCGCAGCACTGACCGTGGACCGCTACCGCCTCAGCGCCGCCCGAACCCAACTCCGGAGCACCCTGATTCAGGCCCTCTACGCCCCGCTGGGCCACCAACGCCCCTCCCCCCGGGTAGTACCGGCCATCCGGTGGGACAAGGCGTCTGCGACGCCCCAGAAGATCACCATCCGGGCCAGCCGACCCCTGTCGGCAAGCCTGCCCACCGACGACCCCAACCTCGACCTCGACGAAGCAGCGGGCCCCGCCGCCCGCCGCCTAGACCCCGCCAGCACCATCCGCCGAATGCTGCGCACCCACTGCAGCGCCTACTACCGCGTCAGCGCCGACCCATCAGGCATGGTCTTCACCGCCACCGAGTTCGTGCCCGAGCAGATGGACGAGGACCTGGCCGACCTGACCCGCAAGGTCCGCGACATCTTCGAATCAACGGCCGCAGTCACCGGCGACCTCACCGAGGGCTTCACCGTCAAACACACCATCGGCAAGAAACTCACCGGCGAGTTCCGCAAACGCGTCGCCGAGCAGAACCTGATCGAGCTCGTCGGCGGCAACTGGCGCGTCAAGTGGGACATGCCGGCATCAGCAGCGATGTTCACCCCGAAGCCAGAACTTCCGACCATGGTCTACCCGAAGCCGGTTCCGGCAGTTAGATCGATCACCGAAGCCATCCGCGAATATCCCAAGACGCGCTTCCCCTACGGCGTCGATCTGGATCTGGGTGTGCAGGAATGGAATCCGCTGGATTCCCCCCACACCCTGGTCGGCGGAAAAACCGGCGCCGGCAAGACCGTCTGCCTGCGCACGCTCATCATGATGGCCGCCCTACGCGGCTGGGCGGTGGTGCTGGTCGACTTCAAGGGCGGCTCGTACTCCGACTTCGTCGGCTGGCCCAACGTGCACATCATCAGCAGCGACCCCTTCGAGTCGATTGCCACGATCCACCGCATGTACAAGCTGATGGACGACCGCAACGCCCGTGCCCGCTGGGACCAGACCCAGTGGGACGACAACCTGCCCTACCTGGTCGTCATCGACGAAGCCGCGCAGTTCCGCGTCGTGCTCGATCGGCTCTGGAACGCCGGACTGAAGCCCAAGGGCGGCCCCAAAGATCCCCCCACCGTCACCGAAGTCAACGAGATGGCCCGCCTGAGCCGAACCGCTCGCGTGCACCTGGTAATGGGTATGCAGCGCCCCGACGCCACGCTCATCGACACCGAAAGCCGCGACAACTTCGGCAACAGGATCTCCGTCGGGCCGATCTCGCGCATCGCCGCGGAGATGCTGTTCGAGGACAGCTTCACCGGCCGCTACGTGCCCCGCATCAAAGGCCGCGGCATGTCCACCGGAACCCACCAGGACCCCCGCGAGACGCAGTACTACTTCACTCCGGCGGCAAACAGCACCAAGGAGGAGGAGGCCAAGGTGATCGCCGAACTGCGGCCCCCCACCGCTCTGGTGCCCCGCTATGTCCCCGAACTGCCGCCCGACCTCGCCGGGGCGAGTTGGAATGAGATCGCCAACGCGCCGTGGTTTGACCTCTCCCAGCGCCCCGACCTGGACCCGATCGGATTCCGCCGCAAGGTAACCGAGTTCGATGGCGACTCCCGCCTCGGCTTCGACATGCGCGAAATCCTCGCCAACCTCGGCGACGACGTGCGCAATCGCGACCTGCAGGACCTGATCGTGGAGGCCCGCGAGCTGCAGCCCGGCGACGACGTCACCTTCGATGCGGACCACCGCGGCGAGGTCGATGGGATCGACATCGGCGAGGACGGCACCGTCACGGTCATGTGGCAAGACGAGGACAGCGGTCGCCTTTGCGTGTCCGCACTACACCCCAGCGACAGGCTCGAGGTCCAGCGCAACTCCTCTTGAGAACCCCCAGCAAATCGCCTTAGCGTCATAGCCAAGACCGCCCCACACGTAGGCGGGTCACGCGAAAGGGGCTGGAGCGCGCGATGTCACCCATCGAGAGCCCGATTTTGGCATTGTTCCGAGCACCAATGCTGGAGAAGCTGAAGGTACTTGCTCACATCGGCCTCTTCGGCGCCGGCGGCATGCTGCTGCTGCCGTCGCCCCCGAAAAAGACACTCCAGCCCGCCCCCGATGGGCAGGGACCTGCTCACGAGGAGATCGACAAGGTCAACGCCGCACTGGAGGAGATGAAAAAGCAGCTCGACGAGCTGCACAAGGCTGGCGAGAACGCCGCCGCAGCGGCCGGCGAGAACTCCGCCGACGGCCGCATGCTGTCCGAACGCATCCTGTCTGAAGGCGGCCAACTCGACCCGGGCCTGGCCGCCCAGGGCACCACTCCCGAAGCCGACGCCGGCCGGATGGCCGCAATCCAACAGCAGGTCGACGAGCTGGCCAAAAATGTCCAGGACAAGGCGAACAAGGCGAACGACATCGCCGACAGCCTGCGCAACATGGGCATGGGAGGCATGCCGGGCCTCGGCGGCGGCATGCCGGGCCTCGGCGGCGGCCCCGGCATGGGCATGCCAGCCGGGCTCAGCCCCCTGGGCGGATCCGGACTGGGCGCACCCGCCCCCGTCAGCGCCTCTGACGGGGACGCGATGAAGCCCGCCGAAGTGTCCAAGCTCGGCGACGACGTGCTCAAGCCCTCACCGATTCAGGATTCAAACGCGCCGGGCGGCGCACCCGCGGCCGGCACGGCCGCCACGGCCCCGCCGGCAGGTAACACGCCACCGCCGCCAGGGACCGCCACAACCCCGAACCCCGAGACCAAGCCGAAACCCGACGCGCCATCCACCAGCAAGGAGATCACCCTGCCGGGCGGCCAGGTGGTCACCGCCCGCAGCGCTGAAGGCGCCCAGGCGGTGCGCAATGCCCTCGAAAAGCCCACCGGCACCGGTGATATGGCCACCGCCGCATACGCCGGCACCGGCGTCGACATCCCCACAGATGGCGCCGACCCGGGCCACAAGGTCGACCCCGCCGACGTCAAGCCCGGCGACATCGCAGTCTGCGACGATCACACAGCCATCGTCGCCGGAAACGGACAGCTCATCGGCCCCGACGGCCAGCTGCAGCCCCTGGGCGTGATCAACGACTGGCAGGGCTTCAAAGGGTTCTTCGATCCCACCGCCTCGGCGGACGCCGCCGGCAGCACGGCCGCCGTCCCCGTTGCCGCAGCACCGCAGCCACCCCCCACCGGCACCACACCCGCATCCGACGCCACGGTCCTGGCCACCGGACCGGCCCGGACACCGGCCGGGGCCGGCACCACGCACGCACCCGCCAGCCCCGGTTTCGGCCTGCCAGCGACGCCACACAATGAGCGTTGAACACCTCATCGACGACTACCTCGCCACCGTGCGCCGGATCGTCGGCACCGGCCCAACACCGTCCGGCACGACCACCGTCGCGCCACCTCCGAAACTGGACCTGCCCACCAGCTGGGCAGGCCCCGCAAGCCGCGCCGCAGGGGCCGCAACCGAACAACTGCAACGGTCCCGCCAACGCCTGACCAGCGCCTCCAACGGCGTGGCAACGCTCACGAAATCCGCCGCCCACATCGCCCAGCAAGCCACAACCCAACTGGACGTGATCAACGGCGAATGGGACCAGGCCAAAGCCGCCACCACCATCATTACCCCAGCCTCCTTACGCGAGGCCGCACTGATTCCGGCCGCCCAATCCACCATCGACGAGGCCGTCACACTCATCACCGACACGGCCACCAAATACGCCGACGCCGCGGCCGCCGTACGAACCCACACAGCAGACCTACCCCTCGAACCGCCCTCCCCGACCGCGGCCGCCACGGCCGGCGAACCCCCGGCTGGCGAGGCCTTCGACGATCAGGACACAGCGTTCAGCGATCCCACCATGCCCGTCCTGGCCGCCGGCCTACCCGCCGCCGCTGACCAAGCCGCCAATCCCGCCTCGTCGCTAGCCGCCATGGCCGGCATGGCACCCGACATGATGTCCCAGGCGATGGAACTACCAGGGACACTGCTGCCGATGGCCACATCCCTGCCCGCCAACGCCATGGTCCCGCTCGGCGGCATGCTGAGCCCCTTCTTCAAAGCCTCCGACTGGCCCACCGCCCCCACCTCATCCAACGAGGCCCACGGCACCACTGCCGGCTCCCACATCGGCAAGCCAGGGACCGTCACCGCCGCGATCGAGCAAGCCCTCGACATCCTGGGGATCACAGACCCCGACGCCCGGCAACACTGGCGCGACGGCTACCAAACGCTGATTCGCCGCGAGTCGACATTCGACGCCCACGCCATCAACAACAGCGACTCGAACGCCGTCGGCCCGATCCTCGCCGACGGCGGCCACGCGGGATCGTCACGCGGCCTGGCCCAGATGGTTCCCGGCACCTTCCGCGCCTACCACGTCCCGGGGACCAGCGACGACATCTTCGACCCCGTCGCCAACATCGCCGCCTCCATGAACTACGCCCTGCACCACTACCACGTCTCTCGCAGTGGGGTCGACCTCGCGGCGAAAATCCCACAGGCCAACCCTTACTCCACCGGCGGAGGGTACTGACCATGACCGGCATCATCGACGTCGTCGACGCCACAATCAGCCAGGCCCGCACCCTGCTGGGCACCGGCCAGCCCGCCACCCCGAGACCCCCGATTGCGCCGAGCGGCGCCCCTCAACAGGCCCAGCAATGGAACGGCACCGCAGCAGCCAACGCCTCCACCGTCTCCGACCTACTGCACGTGACCCGCGGGCAACTCACCGACGCCCAAACCCGCGCCATTATCGCCATGTCAACCGGCCCCGACATCGCCCACACCGGACACACTGGCCTCGACGTCATTGAGGCCGACTGGCAAGCCGACAAAGACCGCCTGGGCCCGTTTAGCGACACCCCCGAAGGCCAAGCAGCCCTGATCACTGCCGCTATGGACCGCCTCGGCGAGACGCAATCACTTGTCGTCGAGACGAGCGGCCAGTACAGCATCGCTGGGGACGCAGTCCGACAAGCCCTTGGCGACCTACCTGACCCCGAAGAGCCCACCGCACCAGGCGATGCCCCGGCCCCGGAGGACGCCGACCCCACCGATCCCGACGCGACCGACCTGCCAGAGGACGACAGGCCCAAAAGCCCCGGAGACGCTCCACCAGACGCCGCAACCCTGATGGCCAGCTCCGAACCAGACCTACTGCACAGTGCCGCCGCGGGCCAGCCCCAGGCCGCCATGATGCCGCAAGCAATGCCCATGGGCGCCGGCTCACCCATGGGCGGCATGCCTAGCGGTGGCATGCCTAGCGGAGGCATGCCCGCCGGCGGCGGTATGCCCCAGGGCCTGCAGTCGATGCTGCAACCCCTCACCCAAGCCGCCGAAACACTGGGCAACGGCGATACCGCACAACAGGGCGACACCGACCGCGACCGAGACCCGTCCACCGGCGCCCAAGTCGTCAAGAACGCCGACCGCGCCCTCGGCTTGCCCTACGTCTGGGGCGGCGGCAACACCACCGGCCCAACCGGCGGCGGCTTCGACTGCAGCGGCCTGGCCCAATGGGCCGTAGCCCAAGCCACCGGCGGCGAGGTAATGCTGCCCCGCCAGACCTACGACCAAATCAGAGTCGGCCAAACCATCGCCCCAGGAGACGCCCGACCCGGCGACCTCATCTTCAGCAACTTCTCCTCCCGAGGCCCAGAACACGTCCAAATCTTCGCCGGCGACGGCCGCGTCATCGAGGCACAACAGAACGGCGTACCCGTCAAATACAGCAACGCACCCTCAGGACACATCGTCATCAAACGGGTCACCTAAACCACACCCCAGAGTGTCGATCACGCATCCGCGAGGCGTCCTAGACCGTCACTGGCCAGCATAAACACGCTGAATGGCCCGCTCGCGCACGAAACCGACATTGCGCAACAGGGGCCAGCCGGGAGAGGCAATCGGCCCAACGGGGGCCAATGAGGCAGGTAAGCGAGCATTTACCGTGGACCAAAGTCCGCGCGCCGCGGCCCTCCCCGGCCTCGTCCGCCAAGACCCGAAACGGCTTTTTGAGCATCCGCCGGAGTTCGGCAACAACGTCAACACCCCACGAAGCGGAACGAGCCCGCGAGACAGGGACAGCCACCCCTGGCCCCGCAGAAACCAATTCCTGGCAGGATCGGCGGCCCGCCCCAACACGGTGCGCCAAGCACAACCCCACTCCCCCATTAGTACCCATATGGGACATAAGGGGCGGTTGGGGCTTAGTCTCCCAACTCGGCGAATCGCTGCTGCGCTGCTTGGCGGGTCGTACCCAGAGCTACTGCGATAGCAGTCCAAGAATCCCCGGCCCGGCGGGCTGCGCGAACTTCCACCAGCTCTGAATCGGCTACCGGGACGGCCTCTACCGCCGCGACGATGCGGCGGAACGCTGTGGCATCTCGTGCAGGATGGGTCTTCGGGTCCAAGGTGTCAGACCTAGTCGCCATCCGGCACAGCGGGCGCAGGGAACGGCTGACCGCTGTTGAAGTCGCGCTCCAACCGGTCGCACAGCTCATTGATCGCCTTGCGAATGAACTTCTGCTGCTGGCCAATACCGGTGTGCGGCTGCGTCCAGGTGATGGTGTTGACCATGCGCTCCTTAGCATCCTCCGGAAGCGACAGCAAGATGTCCTTCGAGGCAACGGGCCGCTTCGCCGCAGTGGTGCTGGAGGTGGTGATCTCCTGGGGGGGCTGCTTCTGCGGCGCCCGCCGGGCGCGCCCGCGAGTCGTCGTCGGGCCAGGAGTTTCGGCCGGAGGAGCCACCGGCGGTTCCTGCTCGACGGGGCGCTCGACGTGAGTTGCTCGCGCAACGCTAGGCGCCGCCGGCGCTACTGCTTCCGCCGCCGCAGTCGGGCGATCGGGCTGGGTGTTCGCAGTCTGGACCGGATCGGCTACCCCACTGTTCGCCGCTGCCGCCTGGCCGATCGAACTACGCCGGCGCGGACTCGGGAAACTCGGCCTGGGAATGGTGGTCATGCTGGCATCCTTACCTGAGCGATGGACTTAACGATTTCGGCGAAGTTCGTTGCCAGGCCCCGACTTCGGGCAGTCGGGCGCGGGTGCTCATCCAAGCCCATGCCGACCACGGTCAGCCGTGCGAGATCGGCCATCAGAGGTATCGGATCGCCAAGGATCTCCACCTCATCGTCGACTGCGAGCTCGCGGATCTTCTGCAGCCACTCCTCGTGATCCCGCCGGCTGCTGATCACCCGGTTCACAACCCAGCCGGCAACCGGGAGCGACTTGCCGAGGTACTCCTCCAACTCGTCGACAGCCCGCATGGTCTGGTCGCCGCCGCGGATCGCCGGCACCTCCGGTTCGAGAATCAACACCAGGCTGTCCGCGGCCATGAAGGCGTTGCGGGTGACTAGGTCGGTTGCCGGCCGGGTGTCGATGAAAACGCAATCCCAACGATCGGCCACCGGCCGCAACGCCCTACTCAACGAGTTCTCCGCGCCAGGCTTGCCGAACAGCGCATCCTGGACCGCTTGCAGACCGTCGAATCCCGACGGCAGCAGATCGATGCCAGGACGGCGGGTCGGAATCACAGTGTCTTCCACCGACGCCTGGGTCTGGCGATCCAGGACATCGGCCAGCGTCAGGGGCGGCGGCTCGTCGGCACTGAACTCGGTCAGCTGGGATGTCGCGTTGCCCTGGGGGTCGGTGTCGACGACGAGTACCCGCAACCCCATGGCGGCCGCCGCATGGGCGGACCCGAGCACCACGAGCGTCTTGCCGACGCCGCCCTTCAAATTCCCGAAAACATGGATGGCCATAGGAATCCTTACGTTAGGAGCCATTGTCTTACCGTATGTAACGGGCCATTAGCGCAGCGTATGGAATATTACCCACCATAAGCGGGGGTTGTATTCCAGGAGCTTACGGAACAGCACGGTATAAAAGATAGCATGAGATACTATAGGGGTTCAATAGCTACCGGTACAGAACATTATGTTATATACCAGGACAGCATAACCCATATGGGAAAATCCACCGACGGGACGCGCGCCCAAAAGGACCAAGCCTCGTACGGCCACCCACCGTCACCGCAGAGCCACGAACGGCCGGATCCGGCACAATCCCCCGACCGAACCTACAAACGCAAGGCTCCGGCCATTCTGAAGCGTTTTCCCAGGACGGGCCCCAACGCCCGAATCGTGGACGCAAACCGCCCCGGAGCCACTCCGTCAAGCCCTGAAATTACGCCGAAACGACTGAACGAGCGCCCCGCCCGCCCCACGCCAGGCTCCTTAGGAGAGCGCCTCGACACGACCCGGGCACCCCATGAACGCGCGAGCGCGACGAAGACAACCCCCGAACCGCCCGCGCCGGGCGCCGAGACGCGACCGCCCGAGCCGTACCGGACGGCTCGGCAGGCTCACGCAACGCGCCGAATCCGCCGAAGCCGCGCACTGTGAACGCACTAAGGCCCAAGAACCCGCAATCGACGGGATCGCGCAGTACCCGCCCGGGGAAGGGGAGAACCCCAAAAAACGGGGGACGGAGATGAAACGCCGAGAGCAGCCCACCGATCCCGCGCGAGATGCCGGCGACCCCAGCAGTCGTGCCGGCGCGGTGCACGATGGCACCGGCCAGCAGGCAAAGCTTCCGATCGAAAAACACGCGATGACGGTGAGCGCAAGCAAAGGCGTCATGGCAGGGGGAGCGGCAGCCCGCGACTCGGGGGCCGGCGGGCGCCAGTACGAGTGCCAGCCTGAGGGATGCCGGGGAAAGGCGATGTCGTGCACCCGCGGCCTGGCGCCAATCCGACGATCCCAGGGGGGGGGATCAAACGAGGCTTGGTGTGCCGCGCAGCGGCGAGTCTGTCGCTGACGGTATGCCTGGGCCGACTCGGGACTGCGCCGGCCGGATGTTAGCCGACCGGGTCTACGATGAACCGTCGCGTAGGCTCCCACACCGCTTCCGGCTCGACGCCCGAGGTGCGACTGTCACCCGAGGAGTAGGGAGTGCCGATGGCTCGGCGGGCGGCGTCCAGGACTCGGCCGTGCGCTTCACTCAGGGTTGCCGGTACTTCCTGCATCAGGGGGCTGGGCGAGGTAGACGACGCTTGGTCGGATTGAGGTGGGGAAGGCGGCGCTTGTAGGTGATCCACCATGTACGCCATCCAGCCGGCGACGCCTGGGTGGGGGTCGATTCCCGGCGGCAGGAGCCGGCCCTGGCGGCGTAGCGCGTCAACTGCCGCGGTGAGTGCCTCGCGGCCGGCCTCGGGGGTGAGGCTGTCAACCTGCAGAAAATAGATCTCACCAGTTTTGGTGAACGCGGTGGCCTCCACGCCGGTGACGTCGCGATCGTGCAGGCGGGCAGGCGCCGATCCGGCGAGGCTAGAACTCTGTCGGATCGCGTCGGTACGACTTGACCAGACGGTGTTGAAGATCTCGACGGTGTGGGGGACCGCGGTGCTGTCGATAACCACCGCGCGGGACTCGATCTCCGCGCCGTCCGAGATGGCGTCAGCAACGGTAACGTACTCGGCTGCCCGCTCCGGATCGGTGAACACTCCGGCGATCGCGATGTCGGGAGCTTCGTCATAGGGGTCGCCGCCGGAGTTTGTGACGACGTGCACCTGTTGGCCGGCGAGGAGGTCTGCGGGTGAAGAGGCATAGCCCGCCGATGCCAGCGCGGACATCAGGACCCGTGAGTACGGGACGGCCAGATCGTCGGCGACGCGTCGCAGGGTGGCGGCCGCGGGCAGGCTTTCCTTCCATCGGTTCACCGTCAGTCGATTCACCCCGATCCGGGCTGCAAAGGCTGTCACGGTCTCATCGCGCGCGGCAAGGACTTGGCCGATCAGATCAGGCAAAGTCTCCATGCCAAAGAGTGTAGCGTAAGACGAATCACATGATGCCAAATGCGCAGCGGCGTAGGCGTCGACTGACCAGGGTTAAGCGTCGGGAGTCCGCCTGCGCAGAGGAGTGGCGCACCTGGGCTGCCGTCACGGCCTCGCCTCAACTGCTCGAAGTGGCGGGCGGCGGCGGCCCATGGGGGATTGCAAGCGTGACTGTCCGTTGTCGATCTATCTGGGGCAGGTCTGGGACCCTGACCTGCGGTGCCTCAGATCAAGTGACGACCGGCAACGGACGGTTTGCCATTTGAACTGGGGTAGGTCGACTTTCGTGGCAGCGAGCGAGCTTGATGGGGTCTCAGTTGTCTCTGGAGCGGAGTCGCCTGTGGGGTAGGGGCGGGAGGATTCCGAACGCCTGGTCCAGCGCGCGGCCGGGGTTTGTCAGCCATCAGCGGGTCCTGCTTGGTCCGGCTGGGACCTGAAGATGCCGCCAGAAACCCCGGCCCGCGCTCGCGCCGTCGACACAGTCCACGTCAGCCTCGCTCACCGGTTCCCGGAACGCCCTGACCATGCCTGGCCAGTCCACCAGTGGATGTACGATCAGCAACTCATGCGGCACGCCGGCCGCGATGACGGTGCCGCACGTTGGGCCACCAGCTGGCTTCGCGCAGCAGTGTGGCGATGGCGGGGACGGTGAGGGTGCGCACCAGGAAGGTGTCGAGGAGTAGCCCACAGCCGATGATGAGTCCGGCCTGGATCATGATGGCGATCGAGCCGGTGGTGAGGCCGAACATGCTGGCGGCGAAGATCAGGCCGGCTGAGGTGATGACGGAGCCGGTGTTGGCGACGGTGCGTAGTACGCCGACGCGGATATTGGGTCCGGATTCTTCGCGCAGCCGTGAGACGAGCAGCATGTTGTAGTCGGCGCCGACTGCTACCAGGATGATGAACGCCAACAGGGGTACCGGCCAGGCGATTTCGTATCCGAGGCCCCATTGGAATATCAGAACGCCGATGCCTAGTGAGGCCAAGTAGTTCAAAACGACGGTGCCCAGCAGGTACAACGGGGCCACTATGGCGCGCAGCAACACCACCAGGATGAGCCCGACAATGAGCAGGGTGGCGATGGCCAGTTGGGCGAAGTCCGCCCGCAGCAATCGCTGGATGTCGGAGTTGACGGCGGGGAACCCGGCAACCGAGACGGAGGCGTCGGCCAGTGAGGTGTTGGGCCGCGCCGCGTTGGCAACGTCGACGATCTTGTGTGCCAGGCGGATTGCTGCGCCACTGTAGGGGTCGGGGGTCGATTCGATGGCAAAGCGTGCGGTTTTGCCGTCGGCTGACAGGAATTGTTTCGCTACATCGGCGAATCGGCGGTTCTCAAAGACATTGGCGGGCAGGTAGAAGCCGCTGGCGGAGTCCGAGGAGGCGCTGGCGCGAGCGGAGTTCTGCAGTTGGGTGGCGATCTGGTTCATCCCGGACAGCAGTTCGATGTTGCTGTCGACCAGCGTGTGCACGCCGGTCGCCAGTGCTTGGGCGCCCGCGGCGAGTTGGCTGATGCCGTCTTGGAGTCGACTGATGTTGCCGGCCAGGTCGGCGGGATCACCGAGGGCTCCGAAGGCCTTGTCCAAGGCGGTGACCGCGGTTTGGACATTGGCGAGGGTGCCGGCCACGGTGGCATTAGTGTCGGGGTTGTAGTGGTCGCCGAGGTCGGCGACCTCGGTGAAGAATCCGCTGTCGCGCAAGCTCACCAGAATCTGAACTTGATCGCGGATTTGGGCGCACTGCGGTGTGGTGGCGCACCACGGGGAGGTGTTGAGGGCGCCGACGAGGGGGTTGAGGATGGCGATGGCGTTTTGGGCTTGTTCGGCCAGGGGCCGCAGCCCGGGGCCGGATTGGATGGCTTTGTCGACGGCCGGGGCGGTGGCTGAAAGCTGTTGCAGCAAAGGCTGGAACCGCTGAACCTGAGTGCCGGCGGACTGAGCTTGAGCCAGTATCCCGGTCAGTGGTGTCAAAGCGCTGCGCAGGGTGGTGTCAAGCTGAGCGAGCCCGCCGGCGAGTTGGTCGGCGCCGTCGGTGAGCCTGGCGAGATCGTCCTTGCGTTCGTTGCCGTCGGCGACGGCGCCAGCCAACTTGTCGCCGATCTGGCCGTTCTGCCACGAGAGTTGGGCCTGCTCGAGGCGCTCTCCGGTGGGCCGGGTGACCCCGGAAACTTTTTTGACGCCGGGAATCTGGGAGATGCGGGAGGCCATTTCGTCGAGGTCGGCCAGCCCCTTACCGGTGCGCATGTCGGTGGGGCTTTCCACGACCAGGAATTCGGGGATGACGATATCTTTGCCGAAGTGGCGGTCCAGCAGCTGGTAGCCCTGGTTGCTGGCGGTGCTGGTGGGCTGGCCTTTGCGGTCGTCGTAGCTGATTTTCATCGTCGCCGCGACTCCTGCCAGAGCCAGCAGGATGACCAGGCTGGTGATCAGCAACCGGCCGGGGCGCCGGACCACCGCGACGGCGACGCTGTTCCAGTACCGGCGGGTCCGATCGGATTTTGGTTCGCCGATACGGCGTTTGGCGGCCAGCGCCAGCACCGGCGGCAGCAGCGTGACCGTGGCTGCGAATCCGACGAGCACCGCGACCGCGCACGCCGGGCCGAGCGCGGCGAACACACTCAGGCGGGCGAAGACCATCGCCAAAAACGCGAACGCGACGGTGGCCGCCGAGGCCAGGATCACCCGGCCGATGCTGGCTGTAGCGTGGATAACGGCCTGATCGGCGGGCACCTGCGCGCGGCGCTGCTCGTGATAGCGGCTGATCAAAAACACCGTGTAATCGGTGCCCGCGCCCAGCAGGATCGCGGTCATAAACGCCACGGTGAACTGCGAGACAGGCATACCCATCTCGCCCAGTGCGGACAGCACACCGCGCCCGACGGCCAGGCTCACCCCGATCACCAGCAGCGGCAGCAGCGCGGTGAACACCGACCGGTACACGATCAGCAGGATCAGCGCGATCAGACCTGCAGTCGCGATCGAAATCAGCAGCAGGTCGTGCTCGGCAGAAGCGATCATGTCACTGAACGTCGCCGGCGGCCCCGTCACATACGCCGTGGTCGACGTGCCGGCGAACACCCCAGCGGCGATGCCACGCACCGCCTGCACGGAGGCGGCCGCGGTGGGATCACCCAGCGTGCCGGCCACGCCCACCGGCAGATACCAAGCCTGGTGGTCGTGGCTGACCGCGTGGGCCGCGGTGACCGGGTCGGCCAGCAGGTCTTCAACCAGCAAGACGTGATCGGTGTCGGCGCGCAGCCGCGCCACCAGCTGGTCGTAGTGCTGCCGCGCCGCGGGGGTCAACCCGGCGGGGTCTTCCATCGCGACGAACACCATCGTTTTGGAACCCTGTTCGCCGAACGCCGCGCTCATGCGGTCCACCGTTTGAAACGACGGCACATCGCGCGGGAGCAGGTTCACCGACTGCTGCCGCACCACCGTCTCCAACTGGGGAAACAACAGCGCCAGCACCACCGCAACGCCGACCCATGCCCCCATCACCAGCGCCTTGTGCCGCACCGTGAACCCAGCCAGCGCCGCCAACCGCGCGCTGTACTCGCTGGAATCGGCCGTAGGGGTCGAACGACCATTGCGCTTCAGCAGTGTCGCCGTGGTACCCGAGAAGTCCCGATCGCCGTCGGCCACCACACCTCCATCAAACGAAACTATCGATATCGCTACGCTACTCGCAGTACCACATCGTCGATACATGCGCTATTCAGCGGCGCACGCGCGACGCAGCGCGGAATAGACCATTAACGACGTGCGGCGAGATCTACCTCGGCGTCGTCGGCCTCGGGGATGTCATAGCGGACCACCCGGACCCGCCCATGCGGCAGGCACGCCATGTAGCCGTGGTGCCTGCCGTACAACTCCCAGGCGGTGACCTGCGGGTGGGCGTCAACATCGATGCGGTGTCCGCTGGAAAAACCAAGGTGCAGCCCACCACCATCGCCGCACCATGCCTGCGTGCACACCGCGCCGGCGAGATCCAGCAGTGGGCGCTCATGAGTCGCGACCCGGCCGGGATCGATGAACACTGCCTCGACCGGAAAGTCACCGACGGCGGGCAGCGTAAGCCGCAGCGGGCGGTAAATGACCACCTCATTGCAGTCATCGAAGTCCAACACCAGCCCATCACGCAGCGACACGCGTTGCACAACGCACGCTTGAATCCATTGGGGGTACATGGCGCCTCCGTCGACACATCCTCGGGTGATGCACAAATAGTACTACTAGTAGCGCTCCGCTACTAGTAGTAGCGTTAACTGCGAGCCACGGAGGCCGAACGGACACTACGGCGCTCCCACTACGAACCGTTTCGCTGCGCTACCGTTAGTGCCATAACCGTCGGCCTAAGCGCGCAACGCCGGCCAAAAACGCGGAAGCAGCGAGGTGAGCGAGGGTGAGCAGCCGGCTGGAGTTCGGCCACGACGACGGCAACGACGATGACAACATCGACCCCCGCCGGATCCGATCCCGCAATCGCCTACTGGACGCAGCGGCCGCACTGCTCACCAGCGGCGGCATTGAGGCCGTCACCATCGATGCGGTCACCAAAGCCTCCAAGGTGGCTCGCACCACCCTCTACCGCCATTTCAACAACTCGTCGCAGTTGCTCGCAGCGACCTTCGAGCGGCTGCTACCTCAAGTCACCCCGCCCGCACCGGCCAGTGGAACGCTGCGCGAACGGCTCATCGAACTGCTCACCCGCCAGGCCGCCTTATTCGCCGACGCTCCGCTGCACGTCACCGCGCTGGCCTGGCTCGCCCTGGGCCCCACCGCAACCACCGATCACACCAGCGGTGAGCACGCCCCCAGGGCGCTACGCGCACGAGTCATTGACCAATACCGACAACCCTTCGACGCCATCCTGCAAAGCACCGAAGCCCGCGCCGAACTCGGCGACTTCGACGTCGAACTCGTACTGTGCCAACTCATCGGGCCATTCGCCTTCGCGCGAATGACCGGCCTACGCACCATGACTGCCCACGACTGCACACGCATCGTCGACGACTTCCTCACCGCCCACCGTCACAACGACAGCGAACCCGCAACCACACAGGTCGGCGATAATTTCACCGCAGGTCAGGCACCAAACAGTGCCTCAGGTCAAACGAGAACGGACACCCGCGCTGGCCGTGGCCGACGCGCACCCACTTCTCGGCCGAATGAGGGCGATTAGCCGACGTTGCACTACGTTGCGGGCTCGTTCCCTGCCTTGGAGTCGGGCCGGTTGACGCGTGTGGCGCTGAGTTGCTGATCATAGATCCACTGTTCGATGGGGCGGGTGTGGTCGCGGCGCCGGGGAAACCGGCCGCCGATACTGACGTAGACCGCATCGACGGCGCGGGCTCGCGCGGGTGTTGCTGCCACGGTGTTCCAGATCCGGACGCGAGCGTCAGCCAGGATGGCGGCCAAGGCGATCAGATCGGGGTAGGCGGCGATGTGGGCGTCGACGTCGGCGTGGGCGGGCGGCAGCGTGAACAGGCCCGCGCTGCGTGACCAGCAGCGGTGGATCCGCGCGGCATCCTTGACCGCGAAGCGCGCGGTGTTGTTGTGGCGGCGGTGCAGTCGGGCATGGCGCTGCGCGGCGGCGATCACGACGGGTGCACAGCGCAGATCGCGTTGATCATCGAGGGTGTGGGTGCCCGGACCGATCCATCTGCGGTGTTGGCGGCAGACGGTGGCGTAGTCGGGCAACCAGCAGTAGACGGGCTCGTAGACCCCGCGGCGTGCCATGCAGAGCCGGCATGCGGGCCGGGCGTGGCGGCGTTGTCGGGTGGTGTGGCGGTCGCGGTCGGCCAGCCCTATTAGTCGGGCATCAAGAGTGACTAAAGGGTGGTTGCTGGCGGTTGCCAACCAGTCCGGCCTGGGACGGCAGATCGCGGGACCGTCGGCCAGGTAGCACCGCAGCTGCCGGGGTTTCACATGGTTGGCGTGCGCGAGGCGATCAAGGTAGGACTGGACGGTCTCGGTGTGAAACGGTGTGACGGTTCGGGGTAACGGCGCCACGGGCCCCTGGGGCCACGCCGGGGCGGTAGACACCTCAGCTGGCACTGCGTTGTGCCGATGTTTGGGCCGCGTAGTCGATGAGCACGGTGTCCATCAGCTCTCGGGTGACGCTTTCGGTTTCGTCGAGCATGCTGCGGATCGCCGCCGCGCGGATCAGGTGCGCCAGGCTGCCGATCATGCCGCCGGTGCGTTGATGCAGGTACTTGGCCTCGGCGACCAGCGTTCCCGCGTTGTGACGGTGCAGCCGCAGGGTGCCTTCCATCGCGGCCACCAGCGACTTCCATTCTCCGGCGTATGGGAACGAGCTGGTGTTGATCACGCCGCAGCGCCCGGCGAGCTGGCGGCCGCGGGTGCCGGTGAACACGCCGGAGCGCTCGACGTCGATGCCAGCGTAGACGAAGGTGGCCGGTAGGTGTTCGGTGAAGTACTTCAGATGATCGGACAGTTCTTCGCCGGCGCGGGTGTCGAGGTTGAGGTTGTGGATCTCATCGACGATCACAATGTCGGTGCGGGCGTCGATGAGGACCTGACAGACAGCATCAGAGATGTCGGTGACGTTCATCCGCGGTTGTATCATCGGAAGGCCCAGAAATCGGGCGAACTCCATCGCGAGTTTGCGCGGCGAGCCTTTCGGCGGCGCCGTCGCATACACCACCGGAATCCGGGACTTGTCGGCGAATCGTGTCCGGATACGCAGTTCGTGAAACCGACCGAGCTGTTTGACCGCGGTGGTCTTCCCAGTTGCGGCTGCCCCGGAAATGATCAGTCCGCGCCGGGCGCCGATCTCGCGTTGGTTGAGCAGCGTCAGCAGCCGGCCCTCGTTGGTGATGCGCTGGATCGCCGACGTGGTGACCACGACCAATTCACTGTGATGAGCGACGCGGGCCTCGTTGTAGTTGGTCCGCTCGGCCTCCGACAGGGCGCTCCACTGCGCATCGGGCAACAGGATGAACTCGGGTGGATCCGCATCAACGAAACGGCGCCAACCCTCCAGCGTGGTGGTGGGTTGGCGCCGATCCTCGAGTTGGCTCACCGGGGCAATCGTGTTCACAGCCGCCACGATTCAGCCTCCTTGCGTGCATCAAACACCGGAAGTGGTATGACCTGCGCGGTCTCGGCGTCCTCGCCGTCGTCTTCGTCGTCTGACGGCGCATCTGCCTCAACGGAGGGTGCTGCGGCGTCCGGCCGTGGCCACGCCGGCGCCGTGGTCGCCCGCGTTCGGCCCGCCACCCGGCGATCCTTCGATTCCTGTCGGGAGGGTTCGGGGCCTTGTGCGGCTCGGTCGAGCAGTTCGTCGGCCGCGCGGGCGATCTCGGCCTCGGTCGCTTGATCCTGCCCGCGCTGGGCCAGCACGGTACGCGCATGCTGCCACATCGATTCGCCGAACGGCACCGGGTGGGTGCGTAAATACGTCCAGGTCGCGGCCAGCCAGCCCTCGTCGTGATGGTTGCGCACCCAGATCCGCGACACGTCGTAAGGGTCGTGATGCACTTCCCACTGGCCCTTCTTGGATTCCACCCCCGAATGCTGGCGGCGGTAGGGGTTGAGTGCCTTGGCGTCGTAGGTGCGGTTGTTGACCCGAATGCCGTAGGAATTGATGCGTCGCCAGCACGACGGCAGCAACTCGATGTAATCGTCGGCCGACAGCGGCACCGGAACATACCCGGCGACTTCGACCAAAGCGGCGTACTTCTCGTTGGGAGTCAAGGGTTTTCCCGGGGTGACGGGGTCACGCAAGCCGTCGTGGGGACGGTTTTGCCAGACTGCGACGATCCACTCGTCCAGCAGGGCTTGCAGTTCCACGATCGACCACACCGCGTCCTGTTCGGCGTTCTTGCCGCGCCGCTCGACGCTGGAGCCGACATACCCGGCGACATGCTGGGCGAACAAGGTGGCCACCGACTGCAGCGTCCGCTCGATCTTGGGTTTGTCGGTCGGCGTGTCGGGATGGGCGGGCTGCAGATTGATACCCAGCGTGCAACAAGCCTGGCGGAAGGTTTGCGACAGATAGGCCTTCCCGTGGTCACACACCACGGTCTCCGGGGCGATCACTGGCCGGGCGGCCGCATCGGCCAACCGCTGATCCACTTCGGTCAAGCAGCGGTGCGGCAGCACTGAGCGCGACATGCGCAGCGCATCGGACCATCCCGGCCGCATCGGCTCCGGCGTCAGTGCCCGCGCCAGCAGCAGCGCAGCGTCGACCGCTTTGGTCGTGGGCCGCAATACCGCCGCCGGAACTGAGCGGGTCGCATCGTCAACCATGCCGGTCAGCTCGACCCGGTCGACCGTCCCGTCGTCGAGGACCACCCGCACATCCAGTGGAGTCGAATCAATCTCGACCATCTCACCGGGCCGTGCCACCGTCAGCACACCGAACGGGCTACCTGGCTGTTTGGCCAGCGAACGGCGGGTGCGCGCGGACCCGAACGTGTGCCGGCCCGCCGACAACCTCTTCACCAGGCGATAGAAAGTGCGCTGCGAGGGCATCGCCGGAGCGTCCTGCGCGCCGTATTGAGCCACCAACGATTTTGTCACCCGTCGCTGCAAGCGGCTGACCGTCCCGGTCGACAGGTCGGTCTCGTCATCGATTGCCTGCCGGATCGCGGCCACCAGCCGCTCGTCGACGCGGCCGAACACCGGCCGGCGGGGGATGTGACGACGATCGACAACGCCCAATAGGCCGTCTCGTTCGTAGGCATAGCGTTGCCGCTGCAACGTGTTCAAGCTGATCTCGTGGCCGGCCGACTGCAGCTCGGCGAGCTTGGTCAGCTCGCGCTGCCGCAGCGAACACGACGTCGGATCGAACTCGGGTCGCGGCCGACTCCCTGCCTCGGCATCAACCCGTCGACCCGTCAACACCTCGATCAAGTGCCGTTCCCACCAGCGGGCCCGCTCCGCGGCAGCCTCCGGCACACCGGCCAAGGCTTCCTCGGAACACAGAGCAGGTCGCGACCCCGACACCAACTCCAACGTCGTGTCACCCAGCAGCCGAGACAGCGGTACCACCGACTGCCCGCCGACCGCATCGGTCAGCCTGGCTGCGCCACCAGAAAGTGTGGCAACCGTGAACACCCCGTCGGATAAACGGATTTCATCGCCTTCACGGATGACACCTGAACGCATACCCGTCATCGCCACAAGGCGGGGCCGACGATCGACTCCTCGGCCAACACGGCCCCGCAAAGGTCAACACCCAGCCGCCCATGCCACAGCAGGTGGAACAGCACCGGCAACACCATGATCGCTTCGCCGACCGATCTCACACCGGCCATCAGCGGCCGCGCCGAGTCGAACACCGCTTCCAACGCCGCAGCGACCGCCGGGCGGTACACCCGTGGATGCCGATACCCAGATAACCAGCGCAGGTTCGCCGTCACCACCGGATCTGCCTCGCCCACACGCTGATAGGCCCATCCGAGCGACCGGCACGCCTGATCCGATCGAGCGAATAACTCAGCATCAGCATCCGATATCCGGTCATCGCGGCGCACGTCGAGAACCCTCGCGGATCCGTCGGACAAACGCACGAAGTAGTCAGGCACGTGGTGCCTGCCATCACCCCAGTGCAACCGGAACGGCTGCGACGCAACGCCAGTGACCGCGGGGTCAGCATCCAGCGCCATCAAATGGTCACGCTCCACCCACGACTCATACCCGATGTGTTCACGAGTCGTCGAAAACCACCACATCCCTGGATAATTACTCTGTCCACGAAACGACGGGAAACCGCGGATAGGTGAACAGTCCAACTCAAAGTCCGCCGTGGCGCACTCCGCTAGCGGCAAGCGCGAGCGCCCTCCTCCGGTGGAGCTGAATTCAAGCTCAACACCACCGTTGACCTGCGGCCACAGCGCCGCCGGAGCCGTACGCACCTAAATAACGCTACCGGCGGTACCTCAGATAGATTGGCAAAGACACGCCGATACCTCAGATATCGCGACAATGCCCAACGTCGGATGTCAACGGACAGTGACCTGCGCCGCGAGCAACCCCCGAGGCCCCTCCCGGAGGCCGGAGTCCCTGTGGCGTCACAGTGACGAAACGTCCTCAGGCAATCCGGCCTCGGGAGTGCAACCCTGAAACCGTTTCCCGGCAGCAGGTATCAACGCTCCCTTGCTAGCAACGTAGCAAGCCATGCTTGACAGCACCGCTACTGTCTGTGCAAGCTAGAGAAACAACTACATAGCTAGCAAGCAACACCACAAGCATGGAAAGCGTTCAACCAAGCAAGCACGTAACCAAGCAAACGTGCAAGCTAGGTCCTCTAGAAAACCAGCTATCGAGATGGATAGCCTGCGAGTAAGTCAGCAAACAGGCATCTAGGCAGGGGACCGTAACCGAAATGAGTCGAGACGATGGCGACCAGCGGCGACTATCAAATTAGCTTCCGCGTTGAGCCGCAACTGAAGCGAGAGTTCGAGCTCGCCCTGGTGTTACGGGCATTTCGGACCGAGAAGAAGGCAACGGCGGTGTCGGTGCTTACGGCAATGCTCCGCGAGTTCATCGACGAAGAGAATAGGCTACGAGAATGACCAGAACCCGGGTCCTCAGTCTCATCGCAGCAATGATCGCCGCCGCTACCGCGGTCGCGATCGGCCCGATGCCGGTCGCCGCCGCCCGGCCCGTGACGGCACCGTACGCGTTCGCCGGGATGACCATCATCCAGGGCGGCTCCCGCTGCACCCTCGGCTACCTCGAAACCGTGGAACGGATCGCGTACTCGGCCGGCCACTGCGATGACGGCCGCATCGTGAAAAACGCTGAGGGACAGCGCATCGGCGTCGTTATAGAGTCCGAGAACAACCGCGGCAACCACAGTGCGACCGGCCCCAGCGACACCGTCGTCGACTACGAAGTCATCAGCATCGACCCCGACGTCACCATCACCTCGCGGCTCGGCCCGGAACTGGCCACCACTATCCTCAGCGACCCGGCTATCGCGCCGAAGGTGGGGATGGCGGCCTGCCACTACGGCGAAGCCAGCGGCGACTCCTGCGGTGAGATCGCCGCCGTCTACGACGGCTGGTTCACCATGAAGGCCGGGACCATGCCGACCACGCACGGCGACTCCGGCGGACCCATCTACACCTACTCCGACACCTACGGCGGCAAGCCGGTCCTCATCGGCCTGCTCCGCGGCCGCAACGGCGCTCGCACAGCCGGCGTCAGCTGGCCACAGATCCTGCAGGCGACCCGAGGCTAAACCCAGGCCAACCTGGCCGATAAGCCCTGCCTAACCAGGGTCGGCACCCATGCTCCTGGTTAGGCAGGGGCCCAACTGTGGCCCGATCCGGCCAATCGGAGCAGCAACATCCCCCGTTGCAGGGCCTCGACCTCGGTACACTGGGCCAACAGTCGACCCTCAGGAAGCGCCCAGGATGCCCGGACAGATCAACCCCATCTGCGACAACGTTCGCCAGCAGATGGTTGATGCGATCAACGAGCAAATCAGCCGCAGAGGATGGACCCAAGCCGAGGCAGCGCAGCGGCTCGGCGTCAGCCAACCCCGGATCTCACACCTGGCCAGCGGCTACGTCGGCCGCTTCTCCGTCGACGCACTGTTCAACCTCGCCGCACGATGCGGCCTACAAGTCGAAGTCACCGTCAAAGCACCATCACCGAAAAACGGCGACACCGTCACAACTTGAGCAGGGCACTCAACCGCGCCAAACGCTGTGCGGCAAGGGCACATTCATGCGCCGTACGACCCACATTGACGCCCTCACCGAGGCTCTCCGCCAGCGCGGCAGGATCC
Organism: Mycobacterium sp. TH-M82; assembly: GCF_057473605.1. Taxonomy (NCBI): domain Bacteria; kingdom Bacillati; phylum Actinomycetota; class Actinomycetes; order Mycobacteriales; family Mycobacteriaceae; genus Mycobacterium; species Mycobacterium sp. TH-M82. The sequence goes on from NZ_JBYCKY010000239.1 coordinate 50,360, forward strand.
AACCGCAACACAATCGCCAGCGCCGACTGAAGATCGCCAGCGCAACCCTCACCACCGGGCCCACCCAGCACCGGCTCCTGCAGGTCCTCCAGCCCGGACGCCGGGCCGCCGCCAACGTCATGTTCCCCCGATCCACTCCCGAGCTGCCCCGTCGGCGGATCGAAGCCATCACCGTCATCGCCGAAATCACGGCCAGACGGCCCACCACCGTCGCCCCAGGCCTCGCCGTCCCGCGAACCCGCCGTCAGACCCAACGGTCCGTCAGCGGGCTCCTGGGCGCCCATATCGGGTGCAGACCACGGACCGGGGGAGCCCGGCAGCGCCGGAGGGGTCAGCGCGCCCTCCCGAGCAGCGGCGCGAGCACGCCGATCACTGATCACCGAATCGATAACCCCGCGGATCACCGCCGTCTGCGCCTCACCCGCATCGACCCGGGCCAGCTGGCCGGCGGCCGCATCGAGGACCTCGCCGGCGCCCGCCACACCGAGCAGCGCGACATCGTTGGGCGTCACCGGAATGCGCGTACCCGGCCCAGTGATCTCCAGCAGCGGAACCACCAACGTCTCCACGCCCTGCCGGTACCGACGCGCATTCGATTCCGACCCGCCGAGCTGGTCCCGGACGAAGCCACTGAAATCGAGGTACGGCTCTCCAGCACGGTCGCTCAGGTAACGCCAATCCTCATCGCGATAGATCACCGCCAGGATCTCCAACACGCCCCCGACAGCCCGGCCCAGCTCAATCACCCGCCGGGCGGCCCGCTCCGGCGCACTCTCGACATCATCGGCCGAAGCCACACACACCGTGCTCACCGTGCCCCCGAACCGATCGCATCCCCAACCGCAGCGGACGCCGCCGCCCCCAAGAACCGATCCAGCCCGCCCCGACGCTTCGGATCGGCCCACGCCATCCGAACAATCGTGCTCAACGACGCCGTCACAACACGAACATCGATATCGACCGGGCAGCTCAGCCGGAACCGCTTCCGACTGCCATCAGCAAGCAGCCGAATCAACCCGACCGGGACACGACCCGACACCACCGCTTCAGGCCCTGAACGCGCCCAGCCCATCACCTGATGAGCCACCAGACAACGCGCCAACGGATCATCGACGGAACCCACCGCAAGGGCATCCAGTGGCCCGTCAGCCTCATTGGCATGCCCCAACTCAAGCCGCCGCTCATACTCACTGGCCGCCATAGCCAACCCGGCCAGATACACCTTGCGGATCCGTACCCGGTCCTCACCGGCGGCAAGCTCCAAACGCCGGTAGGTCTCACACGCACCGTCAGGAGTCGAGGCGTACTCAATCTCGGACTGTCCCAACCGCAGACGCGCTGCAACCAACTGCCGGCGAACAGCCACAAGGGCCTGCCGCTTGGCCGCGACGGTCTCAGTTGCCGCTGTCTTCACGCGCCTGCGCTTCGTCGACACCGAAGAACTCATCGATCTGCTGATCAACCGACGCCTCGTCGGGCCCCTCGAAGACGTGCACGACCTCATCAACCGGGTCGATGACCTCAACACGAACCGCTGCGGACATGATGTACCTCCCTGATCCAATACTGGCTATTCAGAACCGAATTGCTTGATCCGACCGATGATCCGATCGGTCGCCTTGATCACGGCCTCAGCCGTCTTACGAACCTTCTCCTTATCGCCGCGAGCCCAGCCGTCGATGTAGGAGAACGAGTTGTTGTCGGTCAACCCATAGCGCCGACTCACGACGTAGGAAACGCTCTGGGCTTCGACCTCCATCGTGGACCGTTGCCCACCAGCGCCGGTGTGATACTCACCGGTCCGCTCGGTGTGCCCCAACTCGATATGAGCCAGCTCATGCGCCGCCACAACAGCTTGATGGGCCGGGGAGTAGTGGGTGTTGATGGTCACCGTCTTATTCACCGGATCTGTACTTCCATCCGGGATTCCGGGCCCTCCACCGTTATCGGTGTAGATAACGCGATAGCCGTGATCGGCGATCTGGGCACACAGATCCTCGTGCATCCCCGCCGGCGCATCACCACTGAGACGATCCACGGAGACAACGGGCGGCCGGGGGAGGGGATCCCCATCGGTTGAGGACACATCGAACACCGGCACCGGCTTGAACCCGATCAACTGCTGCGCATACTTCGGCTTGCCGTCGGCACCCAGGATCGGCTTGCCGTTGCCATCCTCCTGACGCACCTTGCGTGACATCGGCGCGAAGATCCAGATCGCCTTCTCGCCCTTCTGAACCGAGCGCCCGACCTCCTGCCACTTCCGGAACCCCGCAACCTGCGTGGCATCGGGCTTCTGCATGTAGATCAACAACTGGTTGTTCAACGAATACCGGTGAAACTGACCCGAGAATTCCAGCCACTCCCGCCAGTTCTCCGCGGTATTCAGATCGGTGAGCGCGGCGTCGATCTCCCTGCGAATATCCTCAGTCCGCGTTTCCTTGTCCGGAAAGCTCACCACCTGCCGACCCGCACCAGATCCCGCCTCAATCGGGTCGGCGCCGCCGAGATCGGCCAACTCCTGCATCAGCGCCGCTTCGGCCTGCTCCAGGTCAACCACCGCCGCGGCCGCCCGACCATAGGAGGCCCGCGCGTCACCAGGGCAGCGCCGCGGCCCACCCGGCTCACTCTCAGCTCGACACACCCCGGCACGCCCCTTCCCGTCTGGTCACCAACATCCGGGCTCAGCATCAGTCACGGCCACCGGCATCTTCAAGAGGAGTTGACCCTGCGCGTGATCACGGCACGTAAGTCCACTTGAAAAGGCTCAGGAGACCCGGAAGAGTCAGTGGCGGCCATCGCTGCGGCGGCCAGACTCCCGAACCGCTCGAGTCGCCCACATCGACTCGACAACCAATCCGGGACAAGACCCCCAGGGCCCCGCACTCACCGCCTCTACCAAGGACGCTGCACGACAGATGTGGGCTGCCGCAGCAGTTCTGGAAGGGACTGTGATCACCATGACCGACAACGCAGCAAAAAGTGCCGCGCGCAAACACCAGCGGGATACCGGAGTTTCCTACACCCGAGCACTCCGCCACGTCGCCAACGCCCACACAACGCCGGCCGCAGATCGTCTAGTCGGCCGAGGGTGGTACTTCGCCGACCTGGGTCACGCGATCCTGTGCGCCGCAGACAACCTCGGCGACGCGCGCATCGCGTCGAACAAGGCCTACTACATCCCGAACGTGACCGCAGAGGTCAACGACTGCTGCGGGAGGATCAGCTCCGACATAGCGAACGCATCGCTCCTGCTGAGGAACGCCAGAGAGCAGCTCAGAGCAGCGTCCACCGCCTTCGCTGATAGCTCCGGCAAAGACGACGTCCTGATCCCCGCCCCGCAGGTCACCTTTAGCGAACGCTACGGCGACTCCCCGCACGGGGTCCTGGCGGACTCTTCGCAGCCGGCTGTGCGCGACGTGCTCGCGGTGCTCGACGGCGTTCCCTACCAGGCCTGGGTCGACCGCTTCGGCCCGTCAAACTCCAACGGCGGCACCGCGTGGGTCCTACGAACAACAGCCGGCCCCGCAACCATCTACAGGACGGAATCTGGCACCGAGGAAGGTAATTCGATCAGCGGAACTACTACGTGGAACATCGGCGCCCACGCCGACAGAGTGATCTGGCACCTCGAATGCACCCTGACACCCGACGTCCCGTTCGAGACGCGCGAACGCATCTCGTCAGTGGATGCGCCCAACGGTGGATTCAACGTGCTGTCCGAAATCACGTATGCGCTCGACGAAGCCAGCCACGATCTGCGCGACGTCACCCAATGGCTGGAGTCCGACTGGACGCCAGCCGGTACCGAACTGCCCGCCGGCGCTGCCGCAACCCGCATCAGCGTTGCCGGCTTGATCGAACGCGTACAAACGATCGTCGACGAAGCATCAGAACTTGCCCGCCCCCTGCTGGAGGGATACCGCTCGCCATGACGGGCGGCAGAGCGCCGGAACAGGGCCAATTCGAACTGTGGCCACGAGACCATGACCTGCCGCCACGCTGGGACGGACTACCGGTGCAGTGGGGCCATTGGAGCGACACCGGGGCGGTGTTCGTGTGCCCGCCGGCCAAACCGCAACGATGCGATCGGTGCGGCAGTCACCGACCCCGACTGCTCAACGTCGGCCGCGTCTGGACCGATCCACAGACCGCTCCGCCGGCCATCGGCGTAGCCCGGCTTCGCCGCGGCAAGCACCTCGTCGGGATCATGTCGGCATTCCGGTGCCCAGACTGCGGCCACGACACCGTCCTCGACGCTGCTGGCCAGGAGTGGGACCTCGACGAGACGGACTACACCGACGACGGATCCACGGCACCACCGCCCTGAACACACCACCGCACCAGTGCCCACAGGTCCTCTTGAAGACCCAATGTCCGTCCTGAAATGTCTAGGCCGAAAAGGCACAGTGCCGCCGGAGCCCGGAGGAACAATGACGACCACGCAGCAGATCAGCAGAGCCACGTATTTCGCCGGGCTGCGCAGCGGAATCCGCGAGGCCATGGACGATCTCAACGGCGTCCGCAGCGCACTGATCGAATCCGCCTACCTACCCGGTCGAACCCCCGACCTCACCGCCGCCACCCACACCATCGAAACGACGACCACAGAGCTATACCTCCTGCTCCGCAAGGCCCGCGACCTGCTCAAGTCCGCCGCCGACTCCTTTCGTGGCATCGAAGGCAAAGACACCGCCACCATCGCCGCGCCGGAGGCTGTGATGGGCCAACGCTTCGCCGGGTCATGGCGAGGTGTCATCGCAGACGCCAACCAGCCGACCTTGCACGACCGCCGGGTGACCTTCGACGGTATTGCCTATCACGCCTGGGTCGACCGCTTCGGCCCACCGAACTCCGCGGCCGGCAATGAATGGGTCCTGCGAACCGCCGCAGGCCCCGCAACCATCTACGCCTCGAACAACGACAATGAGGCCAGCATCCCCATCACCGAAGTCTGAACCACCCCGGGTTTGATGCACACCTTCTTTCGAGGGAAGGTTGTTCGCATCATGCCGAGGAAGTACGACGACGAGTTCAAGGCCCGGGCGGTGCGGCTGGTCACCGATCATGCCGAGGAGTACGACACCCGCACGGCCTGCATCACCGCGGTGGCCAAGCGGTTGGGAGTGTCCTACGAATCGCTGCGCCGCTGGGTCAACCAGGCCGAGGTCGACGCCGGCCAGCGTGACGGGGTGCCCACCGATACGGTGCGGGAGTTGCGCGAACTCAAACGCAAGAACCGTGAGCTTGAGGAAACCATCGAAATCCTCAAGGCGGCAACAAGTTTCTTCGTGCGGGAGAGCGACCCGCGACACCATTGATCTGTGCGTTCATCGCCGAGCATCGTGCTCGGTTCGGGGTCGCTCCGATCTGCCGCGTGCTCACCGAGCACGGCTGCCAGATCGCCCCGAGAACCTTCTACGCCTGGCTGGCCCGACCCCCGTCCGCACGAACCCTCTGGGACACGGTCATCACCGAGGTGCTGGCCGGCTACTACGAACCCGACGAGCACGGACGCCGCAAGCCCGAAGCGTTGTACGGTGCGACCAAGATGTGGGCCCACCTGCAACGACAGGGCGTCGCCGTGGCCCGCTGCACCGTGGAACGCCTCATGCGGGCCCACGGCTGGCAGGGCGTGCGCCGCCGCAAGAAGGTCCGCACCACCATCGCAGATCCCGCCGCGGCACGGGCAGCTGATCTGGTCAAACGCCAGTTCCGGGTACCCGCCCCCAACCTGCTGCTGGTCGCGGACTTCACCTACGTCCGGCTAGCCAACGGAGCGTTCGTGTACACCGCATTCGCCATCGACGCGTTCGCGGGCCGGATCGTCGGGTGGACGTGCTCAGCAAGCAAGGAGGACCGCTTCGTGCGCCAAGCGATCCGCCACGCCGCACAACTCCGAATCAATGAAGGTAATCCATTGTCGGGCAACACTATCCACCATAGCGACGCCGGGTCTCAATACACATCGGTGCGGTTCGGGGAAACCCTCGCGCTGTCCGGACTGGTGGCCTCCATCGGCACGGTCGGGGATGCCTTCGACAACGCCTTGGCGGAGACGACCATAGGGCTGTACAAGACCGAAGCCGTCCGTGACGACTCACCGTTTCGGCGAGGGCCGCTGCACCGTCTGACCGACGTCGAACTGCTCACCGCCGAGTGGGTCCACTGGTACAACACCGACCGGCTCATGCACCGCCTGGGCCGCATCCCACCCATCGAGTACGAGACCGTCCACTACGCTACAAACACAGCCCGATCAGAGGCTGCACACCAATAACCGGTGTGCATCAAACCCGGGGCGATTCAAGGACTCGACCGTCAGCAAGGTGCGGATGAGCCTGTTCGGCGACCCCCGACGACTCAACAAGGAAGACGACCGCCGCTACTACCAGGACAAGGCCACCGAGGCCGCAACCTACCTCAACGACACAGACCTACTCACCGCAATACGGGACTCAGTCACTGAGACCGCCGCCGACACCGACTACGGCCGCAACCTGCGCATCATCCTTGCCGGAGAATCAGTCTCGGGCCGCAACGTCGGCACACTCGCCAGCCTGGTCAAGGTCTACGCCCGCAAAATGCAGATCGAAGCCGAACGCAAAGCCAACCCGCCCGCCAAAGGCTTCCTCGGCGACATCAAGCAGCGCATCCGAAACATCAGCCTGCAGTTGACCGCGGTGCGCGAGATCGACGGCTACTACGGAACAACCACACTGTTCATCGGCCGGACCGACGACGGCCACATCGTGAAGTGGTTCGCCACAGGCACATTCACCTACGACATCGGCGACACCCTCAACCTCGAAGCCGCCACCGTCAAAGACCACGAGATCTACGAAGGCCTGGACCAGACCGTCATCACCCGCGCCAAGATTGACACCTTCACCGAGCGCGCCGAGGGCTACCAGGCCTACCTGGATGCCCACGACGGCAAGGACGAAGGCTTCGTCGCCCGGGAGTGGGATTACGAGGCCAACGCGCAGCGGGAGTACACCGTCTACGAGATCGACCGCTGGCTCGGCAGCAAGGCCGAAAAGCAGCGCTTCGCCGAGTGGCAGAAAGCGCAGAAACCGTGATCCGGCAGCGGGAATGAGCACCTTGAGAATCAACACCCCGGCTGGAAATCTGACACACACAAGAACGAGGAGATCGATCCCCCTATGAAAGAACCCAGCACGACGCGCGTCCGACCGCCGGCGCGCATGCGACATCTGGTCGCACTCGCCGGTGCATTGGTGCTGGCGGTGATCGGCCTTGGCCGCTGGTGCCTTTTGGACGCGTTCTTCCGCGGGGCCGCAGTAGGACTCGCGATCTACTGCGCCATCCAACTGATAGCGCACCTGCGTATACGCCTGACCATTTGGCGGGCCGCAGCGCTACTGCGACGCCAGCGCGGCACCGGAAACCGCAAGACCACCTGGAGCGCCAAAGACTGGGAATGGGCCCTCACCCGACTGGGAACGCGGGCCGCGCTGAGCGAAGCCGCCCGGTGCAGAATGGCACAAAACGATGCGCCCCGAGGGCCTGGACAGGCCGGAAGGTAGGCAGCCGATGGAACACGAAGCCGGCACCGAGAAATCTACGCAGGAAGCCTACGACCTATTGGCGACCCTGACTGAAGCCGCGGAGACCGCCGCCCGCGCCTTCAAGGCGGCCAAAGACGAAGGACCGGACTCGGCGTTGCCCTTGATGCGACACGCGGCTACCGAAATACGTGCGGCCATACCAACGCTCGAGAAACTCACAGCGGACGACTCCCCAGTGGCCCGCGTACTTAGCGGCGGGATCCAGCGGGCCACCGCCCTTGCCGACTCGCTGGAGCACGAGATTCAACGATGGGAACGAGTAGCGCCGTACCTGTGCGAAATGCAGATACTCCAGAAACAGTTAGAGAAAGCCATCGCCGACCACAAGGACGTCGAAGCCCGAGTGGTCGCCGAGACACCACCGACGGTCCATGAGGGCATCAGCGTGAAGTGTGACGCCAGCGGAGTCGTCGTCACGCTGGCAATCGACCCAGCGGCACTCGCACGGCTGCCCTGGGCCGACCTGGGCCGCGCCATCGTCCGGGCGCTGCAGATGGCCGAAGATGACATGAGAGCCAAGTTGGCGTCCGCAATCGGAGTGCCGGAAAGCAATCGCACCCCTAGTGACGGAAGCGGACTCATTGAGACCTTCCAGGGCGGCGAACTGATGGTCGCTGTCGACAATCAAGCCCGCCCCGTCGTAGTCGAGATAGGGCCCCAGGCCGCGAGCTGGGATATCGAGATCCTGGCCACCCGGGTTACAAACCTGGTCCGCCTAGCGCAGCTGCGCGCCCGACAAGAAATGTTCCGGCCGATGAATGACGCGGCGATCAGGTACGGCGGTTCCCCGTACTTCGGGCCGACTTCCGACGACATCACGGCGTGCCAGGCTGCTCTGGCCCACGCATGAGAACACACGGGGACACGACGCACTCCTGATGGGATGCGCTGCTGCCGTGGCGACCGTGGCGACTGTGGCGAGCCCCCCGGCGAAGCACTAACTGCTCCAGGCGACCGGCTGGGTCGGTGCTGCGACGTCAAAACTGAGGGCCGAGATACAGGACCACCACTGTGCCGTCCTCGTCGGTCTCCCACAGGATGAGCAGGGTGGTATCCCTGCAGCGGACGTCGATACCCCAGAGTGGCCCGCCGGCTTCCCGATGGATCTGCCGGCGGCGGTTGGATGCGGCCGTCGGCGTCCGATTCAGCGCGTCGAGAGCGGCTTCGATCTGCGCGGCGCAGTCTTCATCGGTGTCCCAGAGGCGATCAAGCTCGTTCGCGGGAGCTTCCGCCAGCTCCAGAGTCCCCGGTTTCGGTGCCACGGACGCAATTGTAACAATGAATCAAATGATCCACTGGTGCCCACGGTCCATCGGTGACATAATTATGTCACGTCCCCACGCACGCCCCCCGACACCGACACCTGACACCGAGGAAGAACGAAAATGGCTACCGTCGCAGACCACGACGCGGACCTGAAACTCGCCGAACTCGACGCACGAAACCGAATCAGCCTCAACAACCTCAGCGGCACGCTCAGCAAGCGGTACATCATCACCGAGCACGAGGACGGAACAATCACTCTCGAACCGGCGACCATCCTCACCGCATTCGAACGCGCATACCTGGACAGCGAAGCCCGCACCATCGTCGAAGAAGGGCGTGCTAACCCCAAGGGCCGGCGCAAGTGGGCGCCTCGACACTGAACGCATCTGCGGAAATCGACGCGGTGTGTCCGCTGCCCCGGAGGCTCATCCGAAAGAACGGGTACCTATAACCACCTGCCACCGCCGCGAAAAACGAGGAAGGAGATGCCATGTCCGACAACGAAATCCGCACCGCAATGAACCTCGCCCACAACGCACACCGCGGACAACAGGACAAATCCGGCCGCGACTACTTCGACGCCCACCTCGCCCCCATCGCCGCGGCCGCAGCCATCTTCGGCCCCACAGTCGAGTGCGCCGCCTGGCTGCACGACATCCTCGAAGACACCGACACCACCACCGACGACCTAGCCAACGCTGGAATAACACCGGCGGTCATCGCCGCCGTCGAATCAGTAACCCGCCAACCCGACGAGACCTACCAGGACCTGATCACCCGAGCCTGCTCAGACCCAGTGGGCCGCTACGTCAAGCTCGTCGACAACGCATGGAACATCACCTCAAATCCCGTGCTGGCGCGCACCGATCCGAAGCGAGCAGCTTCACTGCTGACTGGGCGGTACGAGCCCGCACGTAAGCGCCTGCTTGCCGCCTGCGGATTGAATATGGACTCGCCGGGTGTGCGCGATATGCAAGCCGTCCTCGACGCCCTCGATGACGACTAGGCACCAGCACGAAGTTCTCTGTCGCAATCGCCCGACAGGCCCTAAACTGGTTCATCGAGGTCAGGAGGGTGTGACATGGCGCTGGCGATTCGCGGCGAGACAACGACCGGTGCTGCAGTAGGGCGCTCGGCGAGCATGCACCTACCCACCGGTACACCGACGGCCCCCTCTGGTGGTGACACGAAGAGCGCCGCGATCGGCAGCGCCCTGAAGGCGGGGGTCACCACCGATAAGGCCGAGGTCAAGACTCTGAACAGTAGTGTCGATCAACTCCGCGAGGGCCTCGTAGCTGCACCTCAACGGGTCGAGGCCGCAGACCAACAAGGCGCCGGCGAGGTCGAGAAGAGCGGAGTCCCGACATGACGACGTTTGCCCCTCAGGCTCCAGGCCGTTGGATGAGCGCAGCTGAACTCGCGCAGGAATCCGGGCTGCGACAGGACCTCGTCACGCGATTTGTGCCCGCGAACGATCGCGGGCCGATGCCTCTGTACAGCGCTGACCAGATCCCACTGGCGCAGTTCATCAAGAAGCTGACCGACATCAGCACCCCGCCGGGTGCCATCGACGTCGCCGTCCGCGACCTCATCGACCCCGCCGGCGCCCAGGCCCGCTCCAACCGCGCTGGGAGCCGGCACGGAATCGTGAGCCGGATGAGTGCACCCATGCTCGGCATCGTCGCAGCCAGCCTGACCATTTTCTCGCTCGCCGGAGGCTGGGCACTCGGCAGCGCGGGTGTCGGCAGCAAGACCGAATCGGTACCGTCGGCGCCGGTCACCGTCACCGCGGACGCCCCGCCGGTAGACGCCACGATCCCCGCGGTCCCTGATCGTGCGTGTGCCGACTGGGCGTCGATCAACAACGGCTTTCTCAAGAACCCCAAACGGATGGATTGGATGGCGACCGATCCGAACATTCCGGCCGCCGAGTGGTCATCTCAGCAGCGTGCGCTGACTGTCGCTGTCATTCCGACGATGACCGATGAGGCGGCGCAGGTGGCGGCGCTCGCAGAGCGGGCGTCAGCACCGGAGCTCCGGATGATCCTGCACCTGTCTGCCGCGTACGAGGACCAGTTCGCTGGGAGGCTCCCCAACTACGTGCCGGCGGATCATGCGCTGTGGACGGCATCGAATGATTTTGGAAACGCCGCCACTTCGTTCTGTACGGCGATGGCGCCGCGGTGATTCAACGGCCACCCAGTCCGCATCAGCTCATTGGGGACAATTGGGCCGATATCGACGAAGTCGCAGTGGGCACGTATGCGACCGCGATGGCGCAGTCTGCGGTAGCCGCACACACAGCGGAACAGAAGTCGTACGTCGACGGTCAGGCCTACCAGGCCGCGCTGCCGGAGGGTTTCGAGACCCAAGTTGAAGCCATCTTCAAGGTCGGCGGCATGGCTGCCGACCTCGGTGCGTGGTTCACCGCAACCAGCCAGGCCGTTGCGCTCACCGCGGAGAGCCTGACCACCGCCAAGACTGCGATCGCAGCGACGACTGAGGTTGCGGAGGCGGTAATTGACGCGATGGAGTTCGAGGTTGCCGTCCTGGAATCGGCCCCGGCAGGGCCCTTCGGTAATCAGGCGGCCATTCAGCAACTGCGCGACGCTATCCAGCGAGTCACTGACGATGCCCGGCAGACCATCAAGGACCTCTACGACTCGATCCAGGTCCCGACCATCCCACCCGGCCCGGGACTCGTACCGCTAGTCCACACGGGTCCCCCCGCTGGCGGACAAACCGGCAATGGCGCCACCTGCACGATCCCGATGGGGATGGGCGGCAAGCGCGGCACGGGCGCAGGCGAGAAGGGTGGCCAGCAAGGTGGACGGCGACCAACCGACGAAGCGAGCTCCCAAGGAAGCAGGCGGCCGACGCCGGACGGCACCAGCAAGGATGCCAACCAGAATCTGGGGGCTAGCCAGGGCGGTACGAACCCGGCCGGTGACGCCAGCGTTGCGGGCCCGCAGCAGCCGCCGATGAGTGTGCCGTCGACGGGTGCGCCGTCGACGCCTGGGACTGGGATGTCGTCGGTGCCGCAGATGGGTAGCGGTATGTCGGCGCCGAGTGCGCCGTCGCATGGTGGTCTGGGGAGCCCTGGGGGTCTCGGTGGTGGTGATGGTGGTCTGTCGAGTCTCGGCTCGTCATCGGGCAGTGGCCTGTCATCTGGGGCGCCGATGAGTCCGACGCAGGATTTTCTGTCCGGTGCGACACAGGGGTTCACGCAGGCTGCCCCGCTTTCGGCTGGTGGTGCGTCGTCGGCGGCGACTAGTGGTGGTCAACCGTTCAAGCCTGCGGGCGCTTCGCCCATGCAGGCGGCGCCGGCGATGCCGAGTGCCCCGTCGACTGGAGCGACGCCGTCGGTGCCTCAGCAGGTGCAGGCCCCACCGATGACAGCTGCCCCGGCCGCCGGTGGTGGTGTTCCGTTGGCTGCGCCACCGCCGGCCGGTGTGCCGAGCACGGTGCAGGCGACGCCGTCGACCCCGCCGGTAGCGCCGCCGCCGGCCACCGCCCCGCCGGTCGGTGGTGGTCCCGCACCGGTGACACCACCCGCGCCGGGTGTCTTGAATCTGGGTGCGAAGAGTGCGTTGCTGCGAGCGGTGCGGATGGGTGCGCAGGCGGTTGGTGAGGGCCTGCAGGCGACGCCGGAGTATCAGTCGGCGATCGCGCTGGTGGCTGCTCTGCATGATCCGGATATCGGCGTGGTGTGTGAGTGGGCCTGTGCGGTCTTCAAGGGCCGGGGTGATGAGGCTGCGCGGTTTGTGTTGGCGTCTCGTGAGGGATTGTCGTGGACGCCGCCCGGTGTGTATATGCCGGATGGGGTGAAGCTCGCGGCGCTCGATGATGCGGTGCCGTGGAGTGTGCGTCGCCAGTGGCGTGGGATCACGCCGCCGGCGCTGGTGCTGTCCCATTACGCGAAGGCGATCGGCGAGGAGCCGATGATCGTGGTGGCGCGACGCTGGCTCGGCCTGAGCAGCCTGTTTTCTAAGCGCACTGTTGTTGTGGCTGATGAGCAGTCGTCGATTGTGCCGCCGAATCCTCTGAGGAACCCGGCTGGCCGGCACCGTCTGCTGCTGGCGTCGCCGGGTGGTTGGGCGCAGGTGCAAGCCGTCCGTGACGGTGATGTGTTGACTCGCATGGTGGATCTAGCTGCCTACGTCGGCCAGGTGCACGATCAGACTTACGGGGTGCAGGACATTATCGGCGCGGATGGCCAGGTGGTCGCCGGGGATCCGCTGTTGCGCTGCAAGGCTGTTGAGCAGATCGGCCAGCCCGATGGGCAAGACGTGTGGTCGGCAGTGGCGCAGAACATGCACTACGTGCGGGGTGCGATCATGACGGCGCCGATCACGGTGCCGTCGCCGCTGACTCCGGATTGGAATGTGGACCTGACTGACGCGGAGCGGATGCTGCGCGGCTGGGAGGTGCTGTGGTTGGCTCAGCGCCAGCCGACGCGGGATACGTTGGCGGACATGACTTATGCCGCTGTTGCAGCGTTAGATGAGAGTGCGGTCGCTGGGGTGGGCACGATTTTCGGGGCGGCAGCGTAGGGCGATGATGATCGCTCACGGTGCGATCACCTTGTCGAGCCATAGTGCTGAGGTGGCGAACGCTGAGATTGCTGCCAGGGCTGCGGTGGACGTCCCCTTTTCGACGTAGGTGAGGGTCCCGATCGCGCAGGCGATGGTGACGGAGAAGAGCAGCACCACCGCAGTGCGTAGAGGCATCAGTGACGGTCTGGGGCGTTTTGGGTTGGCCATAGCGCGATTCTGGCGGTGAAAGGTGACACCCGTCTCGCAAAGGTGCACTAGTTAAGCCGAAGGGCTGCACTGCCCGCAGGTGTATTAGTCCTGTTGAAAACGGGGGTGCTCGCGCAGATCATTGCCGCATGAGAACACAGCACATTTCTGTCGACCTAGTGCGGCTTGCCGGCGCTGGCAATAGCGTAGTCATCGGCGCCGCAGTCGCTGTCGTCCTTTCGGTCGGTGTTGCGTGTGCTTTTTGGCTGCGAGCGATTGCGCGGCGGCGGGCTCGCCTGCGGGAGCGTGTAGTAGTGGGGTCGGCGGTTTGGCAGCGGGTCACAGATGTGTTGACCGACAATGTGGATGGGCCGTATCTGGTGGGTTCGCCGGCGGCGGCTGACCTGGTCTCCGCGGCGCACCGGCTACTCGGCCCCGTTGGCGTCGTTGGCCGGGTCCTGTTCGTTGGCGGGGTCACTGATTCGCTGCCGGCGACAGCGCGGTCAGTACGGATTTATGGCCCCATCGGTTCAGGCAAGACTGTGTGCAGCCGGCGACTGATCATCCAAGAGGCAACAGCTGGTCGCCATGTGACCGTGATTCGGCCCGGCCGTACTCCTTACGGTCGGGCCGAATACGAGTTTGAGTCGCTGTCGTCGGAGCAGATTGAAGTGATCGATGCCGAGTCGCTGGCCACTGCTGAGGCACGGGACGCGTTGGCGGTGCGGTTGAGCCGTCGCGGCGATCGCGAAGACGGGAGCGTCCGGGTGACAGAGACGATTCTGATCGACGACGGGAACGAACTTCGGGCAGATGATCGTGGCGATCTCGTTGCCCGCCTTCGCGATATCGTGGCCGACCCCGACAATTCGACTCGTCTTGTGGTTCTTGTCAATGGGTGCGACGACCTGTGCGATCCGCCGGGCCTGTTCGACACTGAATTGGTGCTGCCCGGCGCGGCCGCTGTTTTCTACCGGTTCGGCAAGCCGGACACGTTGGAGCAGATGTTCGACCGGCTGAGTCGTGATGAGCTGACAGTGGCGCGTCTGGCGGCCCGGGTCAGCGGTGGTGGCATAGCCGCGTCGCGGCATGAACGGCAGATCCTCGACGGGCTCTCTGAATCTGCCCGCGAGTACCTGGAGCCGCGCAAGACTCAGTTCCCGGAGGTCGCCATGGCAGTGACGTCCGGGTTCCAGCACGGAATCCTGAAAGCCCCCAACGGTGTTCTGTCCGAATTCCGCCTGCCGGTGCTGGCCGACGTGAGCCTGCCGGGCGACCGGGCCGGCGAGGTCGGAGCAGAAGTGGTCAGCCCGGCGGTTGGATGATCTGTAGCTGCGCTCGGGTCGGCATGTCGGCAACCTTGATGCCCACTTCCGTGCAGGCCAGTAACTCCGCTGGTGGGGTTATCGGGGCTCATGCCCGGGTGTCTCGGCACGGTACTGAACGTCAGTCAGTATGGCCGTGGGTAGGGCGGGTATGGCGCCGCCGGCGGGCGCGGGTACGGGTACGGCGATGAGATTCGGGCATTGTGCTGGTTAGCGGCGATGTATGCCCAGACCATGCCGCCGATCCAGGGGAAGACCAGGAGAAACCATCCCAGCCCGAAGGTTAGTGCGGCGATGAAGCAGACAACGATGTTGGCGCACAACATCACTGCGGCACCGGGGATGGTCGAGTAGAGCATGCCGAGCGGGCCGAGGGCTGCGAGGAGTGCAGCGATTCCGGGGTCCTTGAGTGGTGTTGTCCCGGTCTGCATTGCGACGTTCACGACATGCTGCGGCTGCGGCGGGTAGTGGTATGTGCTGGCGTATTGAGGGTAGTGCTGCTGCCAGTGGGGCTGCGGTGGGTAGTGCTGCTGCTGCGGGCGATTCGGGTACCTCGGGGGCTCGCTGGGGTACATCATTCAGTCCCTTCGGTGAGAATCCGGGCCGCCTCGGGCTGGGCGTTCCCCCTGATGGTTCCACCCGATGCCGGGTCATGGGGTGGGAATTCGCGTGCCGCGGCGCGAGCAGTCTCACCGCGCGGTTGCCCGTGGCCGCGGCGGTCGGGGGCGGCCTCCTGTTGGGGGTGTGACTGCTTGTGGACGGCCAGAACTTGGATCATGATGTGCGGCATGGAGACCGTCGATAGGACGATCCTGCGAGCGGTGCCAGAAGGTTGGGACGCCGTAGCCGGAAGGGTGCTCGCTGGTCGTGGCCGGATGGCCCAGAAGATGCAGCACGGGGAGGTTACCCGCAACCTGCTCGACGTTGCGACCGGCGAAACCCTCATCCCCGGGACTCTCAACGTACTGCTCGATTCACCGATCGCTGTGCCGGCTGGCGCTGTCCAGCTTTGGCGAGGAGCGGTCACTGGAGACCGTGAAGACACGATCTACCTCGCGCCTGCGCGCGTCGGTGGGTTGGAGGCGTGGATGGTGAGACATCGACGGGTGGAGCACGGTGATGCCGAGGGGTGTCGTGTGGTGGAGTTCGTGTCGGCGCACCATTTGCGCACCGAGCTCGGGCTCTCGGATGGCGATCTGGTCACGGTGGAGGTGCGATCATGATGGCGCCGATCACGGTGCCGTCGCCGTTGACTCCGGATTGGAATGCGGACCTGACTGACGCGGAGCGGATGCTGCGCGGCTTGGAGGTGCTGTGGTTGGCTCAGCGCCAGCCGCCGCGGGATACGTTGGCGGATATGACTTATGCAGCTGTTGCAGCGTTGGATGAGACTGCGGTCGGCGGAGTGGGGTCGATCTTCGGGGCTGCCGCGTAACGTCCGCGGTTAGCAGATGCGGTAGCCGATCTCGACTGCCGCCTCCTGCGCGATCGACCACACCAGAGGATGCGCGAGGACACGTGAGAACCCCGGCATCGCGGGCAAGGAATCCGCGGCCGGGTTCCACAGCACTACGTTCGGGCGCCCCGTTAGAGTCGACGGCACGTAGAGACCGTCGATGTCAGGCCACCTCGTGTAGATGGCGCGGGCCCAGCGTCGACACGTGGATCGTGGGGCGGCCAACAGGGCAGCCGACGCCCCGTTGCGTAAAAGCCAGGTACCCGACAGGTCAAGCAAGCGCAGTGGCCGCTCGGGCTGCCAGCCGGTGAGCGCTGGCACACCAGCGCGGGTCTCAATCAGCCGGGTCAGCTGGTAGACCTCGGCCAGACTGGTCGTGATGTCGAGCGCGGCGTAGAGGACGCCCTCGGCGTGCACCGACGGCCGGTCGCTGGGATGGGGGTCCCAGCGCATTGAGGGCAATGGCCCGAAGGTACGTAGGGCGTTCCAGGCCAGCACATGGTCACCGTTGGTGCGGTGAACACGCCACATGGTCGCGGTGGAGGCCAGGACGTCGTGTGGCTCACGGGTGAGCACCGGGGGTGGGGTGCGCGGAGCTTTGGGTAGGGGGCGTGGGCTCACCAGCGGTTGAGGTCCTGGACGAACCCGGCGACGGGCTGGGGGTCGCCGCCGGCGGCAAGGTACTCGATCGGGGTCTGGTTGTCGAAGTCGGGCTGGGGGGTCTGCATGAATGCGTCGAGGATCGCTGGGGTGATGCCGCGGGGTATCGCCGGCACGATCACTTCAAGGCCCGGGAGGAGCGTCGCGTCAAGGAACTGCCAGCGGGGGATGCGTCGCTGGCCGTGAATGTCAAACGCCCATAGTGTCTTTCCGATTCGGCGTGATATGCGGGATCTGTCGACGCCCAGGGTTTCGGCGGCTTCTTTCGCGCTGATCGAGCCGGCAACAGCGTGCGTCAGCGCTTGCAGTGCGACGCGGGCCCGAGCCTGGCGCTCGCCGTTGGCCGACCACTCCTTGACGACGGCTGTTGTGTTTGGGCCGCCGTGTTCGGCGAGGAAGGCGACCTCCGTTGTCGACAGTGTGGCTGCGCCGGCGCCGGGGATTGCCGCGAAGGCGGCATCCAGTTCGCCAAGTACGTCTTCGCTGGTGAGGTCGATGTGATGCCTTGCCAGCAGAGCGTTCAGCTCGAATGCAGCACTCATAAGCACAGGTTAGCACCACTGTGCTGAGGTGTGCGCTGTGGCGGCTGACGTCGCCAGGCCGATCGTCTCGACCTCGATCACCATGCCGCCGAACTCGCTGACGGCCTCGCCGATGATCTGCTTCAACCGCAGTTCGGCTGCGCCGCCCCAGCACACGGCGGCGGTACTTCGGGCAAGGGTTGGCGCTTAGCTGTGGTCGACTTGGATCTCTTCACTGAAGAAGGTGTCGGGGTCTTGCATGAGCGGGGCTGCCTGCACCGCGAGGACATGGCTGGGTGGGCTCGTCTCGCAGTACCGTCTGATCACCTGGGCATAGTGCTTTTTCTTGAAGTGCTCTCTGGCGATCGCGTCTTCATCAAGCCCGCAACTCATCGCCAGTTCCGCGGCGCCGAGTAGGGCGAGCTGCTCGTCGAGGTAGACCCATATGTCGAGTCGGCCGCCGCCGCTGTAGCCGCGATGCGCGACGGTCCAGACGACCGGGATGAGCTCTTGGGGATAGAAGTTTTCGGCCTGAATGCTCTGGTGAACGAAATCTGACAGTTGGGCCATCGCAGCAGTATGCGCCGTTTGTCGGGCGGATCTGATGAAGCGCTACGACATGGTGGGGAACATGTATCCACCGCTGATCTCACTCACCTTAGGGGCCTGACGCCAGGCGGTCCGGAGGGAGGGGGCCGGGTGGTCTGCGTCAGCGGCCCCAGCGGAATCGCCGTAATCGCGAGCGCGGCCGGATCTGCACCGTCAACCGCGCACCGCAGGCATCTGCGATTCGCACCAGGAAGTCGACGGACGGTGCCCGTCGTCCGGCTTCGAGCTCGGCGACCCCCGCCACGGTCATGTCCATGCGGGCCGCCAGTTCGGCCTGGGTGAGGCCTGCCGTAGTGCGGGCCCGGAGGACTTCGGCGCCAACGGTCAGTAGCGCGCTGGCGGCCTGGTCGGTGGTGGCTTTAGCGCGGTTTGCTTCGTGGCTGGTCGACATGGTGTCGTCTCCTTTGCTGCTCAATTTGATTTAGCGGCGTCCGGGCGTGCGGCGGTAGTAGTCGCCGATCGGGGTGCCGTTGCGGGTGTGTGCGCGGACCCAGACCTGTCCGGGAATCTGTCGGGCTTGTTCGTGTGGCCGCCATGCTGCTGCGTGGTGGTCCCAGATGTGGCCGGTGCTGATGGTGCCGGATAGGACGGGTGTCAGCCAGGCGTTGACGACCTCGCCAGCAGTCTCGACGTCGCGTAGGGCGGCTGGCAGGGTGGTTCTGTCGGCGGTGCTGGCGTAGCCCTGCGCCCATCCATCGGGGATGGTGATGGCCTGGGGTGTGGGCTGGTTGCGTGTGGCGGCTCTGGCCGTGAGGGCGGCGGTGAGTTGTGCGGCGTCGACGTCGACGGCGTCGGCGTAGAGGACGAGGTCGACGAGGTCGCGGTAGCGGTTGGCGGAGCGGTCCTGGTCGTCGCGGAACATGACGCCGACGATCTTGTCGGCGATCTGGCTGGCCAGAGGGAACAGAGGGACGGCGGGCAGTGGTGCCAGGCCGCGGACGTCGGGGATGGCCGGCTGCATCGGCTGGTACTCGATGTCGCTGATCGCGATGGTGTCGGCGGCGACGTCGAGGCCGAAGGTGGTAGCGCGTTCGGTGGAGATGGTGGCGTTGATCCGGAGCTTGGTGCCGCGGATCGCGCCGGTGAACGGTTTGGCGTCGCTGATGGTGAAGATGAACGGGTCGAGGGTGCTGGCACCGGTGTAGTGGGTCAGGGCTTCGTGTACGGCGTCGGGTTCGCCGGCGGCGGGGGCCAGGGTGGTGAGGTCGAGGTCGCGCGTGGCGCGGATGCCGGGTGCGCGGATCAGCATGCCGGTGCCGCCGGCGATGACCCAGGGTGCGTCGTCGTGGGCGAACATCCGTGCGGTGAAGCGTTCGATGATGAAGCGGCGGAGCAGCTCCTGCGAGGAGGTTCCGGTGCTGGGGGCGTGGCGGGTGGCGCGGGTGCGCAGACCGACCCAGAAGGCGCGTTCGGAGCGGTATTCGCTGGCCCAGGTGCTCATCGTCGGGCGGCGAAGAGCAGTTCGTTGGCGTCGGCCAGTGCGGTGGGGGTTCCGACGACGCTGAGGGTGTGCAGCAGGGTGTCGCGGCCGTGGCCGTCGGTGAGGGGGTCCAGGGCTGCGGTGATGCTGCCGGCAGGGATGGTGGCGGCGAGTAGGGCGTCGGTGATGATGTCGCCGAGGTGGCCGTGGTCGATGCCGTCGCGGTAGAGGTCGGCCACGGTCTGGGCGATGGTGGTGACCGGAAGGCCGTGGATCACCTGGAAGTCGGTGGTGGCCTGGACGTGGAAGCGCAGATTGGGGTTGTTGGAGCGGCGTGCGGTCTGGACGGTGAAGTCGAGGTAGTCCGGCTCCAGGGTGCCGAGGTTGTGGACGTAGTGGGCTGCGGCGAGGTGGGAGACGATGGCGTCGGGTCCGCCGGTGGCGAGTCGGCGGAGGCGGTCTCCGGCGAATTCGTCGGGGGCTAGTGCGAGCCAGGATGCGCGTAGGCGGGTGAGGGTGATGTCGTCGGGGACGCCGGCGAACTGGTAGACGCCGCGGGTCTCGGTGTGGTGGATGCGGCCGGCGGCGGTGAGCTGGGTGAGGCGCTTGCGGGTGGTGCCGAGGGTGATGGCCTGGGCGGCGGTGAACATGCCCCACTGCCCGGCCGCTTCGATGGCCAGGGCGTCGTCGCTCTCCCTACACCCCATGATGCGTGATTATACCCGAAATAGGGGGTAAGCGGGAAGCTCAAACGGATTGATCTAGAAGTGGCGGGCGTCCGGGTCGGGAATCCACGCCCCAGGCACGAGCTCGATGTAGCCGTAGGGGCCTCGCCCGCCGACGGGGGTCTGGACGAGGTCGCGTAGGTCGATCGGGTGCCGCGGTGGCCCGGGGTCTGGGGTGGGTACCAGCGTGCTCGGCGCCGGGGCCCACACCCCGGTGTTGGGGACGAGCTCCTTGTAGCCGTACGGGCCCCGGTCACCGGGCGGCAGGTGCACGATGCGATCCAAGTCGACGGGCCGGTGTGCCGGCGATAACCCGCCGGCGGGTGGGTAGTGGTTGGGATCGGGCACCCACACTCCTGACCGGGGGGAGAGCTCGATGTAGCCGTAGGGGCCCTTGGCGCCGGGTGCCAGCTCGACGATGCGGTCAAGGTCGAGCCAATACTGCTGCGAGTCGCCTTTCGCGGGTGCCTTCGGTGCGGTCCCGAAGCCTGCTGCGTGTGTGGTGTGTTCGTCGGTGCGCGGGAGCCCGCCGGTGGTGGAGCGCATCTGCTCGGCGGCCTGCTGGTACTGCTTGGCGGTCCGCTCCACGATGCGGCTCGCCTCGTCGACGCGCTGTTGGGCGGCCTGCATCAGCGCCGCCTGGCCTTGGGGGGTGTTGGCGTTGCGGCCGAGGGTGGCCTTGTCGTGTTGCCAGGCGGTGTCGACGGCGGCGAGGTCGGTGCGGGCCTGTTGGCCGTATTGGTTGGCCGAGGCGATCACCGTGGCGGCGGAGCTGTAGGTGGTGCGCAGTTGGTCGCGGTTCTTATCGAGGGCGGTGTTCTTGATGGCGGCGTCGGTGCTGGCTGGGCCCTGCCAACTGGTGGGGTGTTCGCCGGCGAGATTGGGGGCGCCGAAGTCGGCTGCGGCCGGGTCTGGGGGAGTGGTGGAGCCCAGGAGTTGGCGCGCTGACTGGAGGAGGGCGTCAACGGGGTGCATGTATCGAAGTATTCACCACGTCGGCTGCTTTGAGGGAGTGCTGTTGGTGGTGCTAGCCGATTGTGCCTGGTGGGGACGTTAGTCCGTTAGGTGGTGCGATTCCGCCCCGGGATGCCTAACACACACTAACAATAGCAACGTAAAAGACGTTAGTGATGTACGGTTGTGGGCATGAAGAGCAACCCCTGGTTCTCGGCCTACCTCCGCGACACCCGCCAGTACCGCGGACTTAGTCAGCAGCAGGTCGCCGACGCCGGCGGTCCGTACCGCCAAATGCAGGCCGCGATCGAGAACGAAGAGCGCGACGAGTTTCCCCCCGGCGCATGCGCAATGTACGAGCAGGCCTATGGGTGGCCGGCAAACTATGCGACGGCGCTGGCTGAGATCGGGGAGTACGCCTTAAATGGGCAGCTCGACGACGTGCTGCGGGGCGATGACAGCGACGCCGCCGCAGCGCCTGCGTACGACGGTGGCCCGCCGCCTGCGTGGAAGTCCTTCGGTGGCTACCACGACCGGACGCCGCTGGAGGCGCGGCGGTACCCGATCATTGGCTTCAGCGCGCGCAATGGCTCGCCTGTTGGGTTCGACGGGCCGATATTGACCAACGTCGGCATGGAACATCTGCGCGCGATGGTGCGGGCGACATCGACGGCGGTGATCGCCGATGTCAACGTGGTCGACGAGAACACCGTGCGGTACCTGCGGCACTTTGCCGACGTTGTGAGTCCCGGCCGGGGGGATGAAGTTTCGCGGCCGGCCTATCGGACTTGTCCGGACGATTTCCACATCGGCGGAAGTTCGCTCGTCATTGATCCGCTGTCGGAGATGACCGTCCTGGAGGACGCCAAGCGCCTCGTGGCGTCGTTACGGGCAATCCGCCCTCAGGTGGAGACGTCAACGGTGAGGGCGGCCTTCACGCTGTTGGCCGTGGTGGCCTTTGGTGGCGATCCGCTAGTGACGATCTCGGCGTTGAAGCGCCGGGCGATGGGGCTGGTGGACCCTGAATTTGATCGGCGGTTCGACGAGTTCTGGACGCAGTTCTGCGATCCGGAGAAGATGGGGCCTGACCTAGCCGTCCCGGAGTATCGCGTCAGTGATCTTCTTGCGGGGCTGCTCGGCGCCCGAGATGACCTTCTGCGTGTCTTCCTTCAGGGGTCCCGGGGTGAGCAGCGCCCCGCGAGGTTCGAGACACCTGAGACTGTGCGGCCGGAGCAGCTCTTCGGGTCGGTATCGCGGTCGCCGATTGTGTTCTACGACAGCACGATCGCACCGGAGATTCCGGCCGCGCTGTGCAGTCAGTGGCTGACAGCCGCTGTGGCCTTCCACAAGGTGGGCCTGCTGCCGTCGCATCGCCTGCAGGCCTGGCCCGGAGGGCCGTTCTACCGGATCGGTATCACTGAGGACCGGGACGTCCGGGTTGTGGAGCAGCACCACAAGGAGGGGCCGGACACGTTGACGAACTTTGTGAACGGCCAGGCGATTCACTGCTCCGGCGGGCGTGCTCAACGCATCTGGATCCCAACCTGCTGAACGGGTGGCACCAGAGCGGGGTGCCGCAGGGTCCTCTGGAAAACGGGTGTAACCGGCATCACACTTGGTGCATACAGGTCAACCTAGACGGATACGCGGGCCGTAATGGGCAGGAGGACAGGATGTTTCCCACGCCGAGGCGCCAGCCTCCCCGGAAGGAATACCGCTGCGGATGGGAAGGACCGCACCTCGGGCAAGCCGCTGTCGGAGTGGAGATCGGCTGGCCGTGCCAGCACATGCGGGGATACACCACCCCCACCTGTCCGGCGCACCTCGACCGCCTCCTCCTCCAGGGCGGGAAGGCCAGCGAGCCGGCGCGCTGCCCGGAATGTGGCGTTGTGGGCTATGCCCGGGTTGTGGGAACCCACGACCTCGACCAGGCCTGTTGACGCAGTGATCGGTATGCCACTGGCGATTTGCCGGTGGCATACCTGGAGTTCAAGCGCGGAAGGGGCACGCGCGGTCTCTGGCAGTCAGGAATTGTTTGGCGTCTGGGTCTTCTCGGGCGTCAGGCCAGAGCTGGCGGCTTGAAGTACTCGCTGGTCAGAGTCCTCTTGAAAGCCGCTGTGAGCGCCGTCATGCTTGGCGACATGCAGGGAAATCAACTGTGCGCCAGCGGGCGTGAGGGCATCAACGGAGCTGCAGCATGAGTGAATCAATGTCGGCGCTGGAGGAGTTCGTCAGAAAGGGCGTAGCCGCCCAGGATGCCGCCGAGATTGCGGCCGGCCGACCGACCGCCTGGGAGTGCGACCGTGAGCGCCAGATCGAGGAGCTGCGTTACCGGCTGGAGAGGGAGCTCGATGAGGCGGTCGCGTTGACACGCCGGGCGGCACGGACCCTCGCGGAGCTGATGAGCGATTCGGTGTACGACGTCGAGTTTGTCGAAGGGGACACCGGCCGCGACGTCGGGAAGTTCGTCGATGATGCCCGCCGCGGGCTAGCGGCGGCGCGCGGTGCTGTTCAGGTGGTGTCAGTGTGATGGCTCACGAGATGCGTTGTCCGTGAGCCGTTGTGCTCCAAGGGAGAAACAATGGAGGATCTGGACGGGCTTGCTCGTTCTGTGGGGGAGCACTTGGACCGGTTGGGTGTCGAACGCTGCGACTGGGTTCGGGTTTGCAAGGTCGCCGAGGAAGCCGGCGAGGCCGTCGGGGCACTCATCAAGCGGGCCCAAGGCCGTGCAACCGAGACCGACGTGCAGGACGAACTGGCGGACGTGATCCTCGCCGCGCTGGGAGCGATCAACCAACTCGGCCTGCAACCAGGTGCGCTCCTCGGGCGCCGTTGGGCGCAGGTGTCGGCCCGGACGCGGGAGGGCCTGACTAAGTCGGTGTCAGCGCTCGCCGGCGAACAAGTCAACGGTGCGCACCTAGGGGGGCGTGGCGATGGCTGAGGCGGCGAAGACCGTGCGTATACCGCCGCGGCTGCCGTTGGTGCCGCTGTCGGCGTTGGCGTGGCTGGTGCGCATTCCGGGGGACCCGGCCGCCGTGCGGGCCTTCACCGCCGCGGAAGTCGACGAAGCCCGCCGGTATGCCGACGAGCGCGGCGGGACCTGTGAGCCGCTTCAGTGAACAAGAGAGCGGAAGAAGGCATGGAACGATTGGACGTCGGCGGTGCGCGGCTCATGGCGGAGGGATTTCTTGCCGAGGTCTTGCCGCGGCGGTGGGCTCACACTGTGGCGGTGGCAGCTGCAGCCGTGGACCTGGCGCAGCGTCTTGCGCCGCAAGACGCCGAGGAGATCGTGTGTGCGGCATGGTTGCACGACATCGGTTACGCCCCCGGCCTGGTTGACAGTGGGTTTCACCCTATCGACGGTGCGGCTTACCTTTGGCGAAATGCGGTGCACGGATGGGGCATTCCCGCAGGGGTGATCGGGCTGGTCGCGCACCACACGGGGGCTGAGTTCGAGGCCCACGAAAGAGGGCTTCAGGATGCGTTGGCCCTGTACCCGGCGCCAGATGCCGCCAAGCTGGCGATCGTGAGTTGCGCGGATCTGTGCACCGGTCCCGATGGAACCCCGGTGGACCCGGATGAGCGGATCACCGAAGTGCTCGCCCGTTACCCGGCTGAGCACCCCGTTCATCGAGCGATCACCAAGTCCGGACCCATGCTCGTTGCTCAAACGCATCGCGTCATCCGTCTCGCGACCTTGAACGGCCACCGAGCAGGCCTAGCTGAGGCGCGGGTTGGCGCGGCCACGGGATACACGCATCACGCCGATCCCGCTGTGGCCGGGGGGAAGTGAGCGGACGTGTCGGATCATGCGATCGGATGTGAGAGCCGAATCGAGGTCCCCGTGGGCGTCGACCTGCCGGAGATCCATCCGGCCTGCGAGCGGCGTACCGATGGCCGCGCGGCAATGTGTGGCGAGCCGGCTCAGTGGGCGCTGGTGGTGTGCTGCCACGTGAAATTCGTTTGTGGTCCCTGCCTGGGGATCGTCAACGAGGGATGGTCGACGGCCGCGGCGAGGTGTCGGACCTGCGGGATCACGTTCACCCCAGGCCGCAAGGCGTTCAAGCGAGTGATACCGCTGTGACAGCAGCAGCAACGGTGTGTCTGGCGGGCCCGCTACACGGGGACGACGTCGACCAGGGCGGCGAGGCCGTCGGGCTGTTTCGCAGTGATCTCGGCGCCGACAGCTGACCGGATTCTTGGGCGCAAGCCTCGGACGTTAGTCCGGGGTGAGCCCATCCTGTTTGTCGCCGGGCGTAGCCCGGCGGTCAGAGTGGCCGGGCTTGGCCGTCGATGTACTGCTTGATGATCGGTGTGTTCGGTGAAGGTGAGCATGTCATCGGTGAACACCGCACGGCGGTATTTGGTCACGAACACCAGGTGGGCGTGGAGCAAGGAAACGCTGTGCCGGGCACGGCGATAGGCCGGTGTTGTCATAGGTGCGCCTTACAGTCGTGGGTATGCAGATGCGCTATCGGTACCGCATCGAACCGGCACCCGGCCAGCAGGAGATGCTGGCGCGGGTGTTCGGATGCACTCGGGTGGTGTTCAACGACGCGCTGCGGATCCGGGATGAGGCGTATCAGGCCGGGGTGAAGCTGTCCGACAGCGAGATTCAGCGCCGGGTGATCACCGACGCCAAGACGACCGAGGAACGGGGCTGGCTGGCTGAGGTGCCCAGTGTCGCGTTGGTGCAGTCGGTCAACGATTCCCGGCGGGCGTGGCGTAATTTCTTCGACTCTGCCACCGGGAAGCGCAAGGGTCGGCGGGTGGGGCGGCCGCGGTTCAAATCCCGCAAGGACCATCGCCAGTCGTTTCGGCTGACCCGCAACGGCTTCTCGATCCGCGACAACGGCCGGCTCTTTGTGGCCAAGGTCGGCCAGGTCGCGGTGCGCTGGTCGCGCGAGCTGCCGTCGACGCCCTCTTCGGTCACGATCATCCGGGAACCGGACGGGCACTTCTACGCCAGCTTCGTCGTCGACGTCGCGGCCACACCGCTGCCGGTAGTCGACCGGGAGGCCGGCGTGGATGTCGGGATCGCTCGGTTGGCCACGGTGGCCACCACCGACGGCCGTCGAATCGATGTCGAGAATCCGAAGCATTTGGGCTGCAAACTACGCAAGTTGCGTCGGTTGGAGCGGGAGAAGTCCCGCCGGAAGAAAGGATCAGCCAACAGGGCCAAGACCCGGCGCAAGGTCGCCATCGCGCACAACGAGGTTGCCCGTGCTCGGCGGGACTATCACCACAAGCAGGCTTTGGCGTTGGTTCGCGAGAATCAAGTGATCCACGTCGAAGACCTCAACATCGCTGGGATGGTCCGCAATCGCCGGCTGGCACGTGCAATCAGTGATGCAGGGTGGGGTCAGTTCGTGAGGATCATCGGCGAGAAAGCCGACCACTACGGGCGCACCGTGCGTACGGTGTCACGGTGGTTGGCGTCGAGCAAAACCTGCTCAACACCTGGGTGTGGGCATCGCCTCGACGAACTTCCGCTACAGATCCGCACGTGGACGTGCCCGCAGTGCGGGGCGGTCCACGACCGCGACCACAACGCCGCCAAGGTCATTCTCGCTGCCGGGCGGGCAGAGAGACTAAACGACTGTGGAGCCCGTGTAAGACCGCAACCCGTTGCGGCAGTGGGTGTTGAAGCAGGAAGCACCCCAACAGCGGCGTAAGCCGCCAGCGGGAATCCCCGGACTTCAGGCCTGGGAGCACGTCAACGGCGTCCGTGTGCCCGAATAGTCGCCCGATCGCCCTAAACCGTGTGGCCTGGACGCATACTTGACGGTATGCACCCTGTCGACGCGATCTTGCAGCAGGCGCGTCAGCTTCTTGGGACGGGCCTGACTGTTGAGGCGACGCCAATGGTTACGTTGGGCGGCGATGTCAGCAGCGAGCAGCTCAGTGGTTGGGAGGGCTCGGCCGGCGAAGGGGTGGTCGCTGAGCAGGCCGCGATCGACGGGAGCCGTGAGCGGTTGCGGGCCGCATACGGTGCGGCGGCGGGGGTTATCGCGATGGTGAATCAGCATGGTGAGCAGGCCCGGCGTGACCTGGCTGCTGTCGAGCAGGGGTGGCAGCACGACAAGGAAGCTGCGGCCTGCAGTGCGGATGGTGCGGATGTCCCGGAGGGGCGGGCGGGGATCTTGCAGGCGGCTCAGCGGCGGATCGACGAGGCTGCGGGCATTGTTGAGCAGACCGCGGCGTTGTATCAGCAGGCCGCGCAGCAGATCCGGGCCGTGGCCGGTGATCTTCCCGGTGGTGGCAGAACGTAGCGGCGGTGTCGGCGTTGTTAGGCCGGTGTGCCGGCTGGTCGGGTGCGGGAGCGCTCGTAGGCGTCGCGGTAGGTGGTGGCGGTGATGTCGAGGGCTGCGGCGATGGCTGTTGCGCTGGCGTCGGCCAGGGTGACTTCGCCGCGTTCGATGGCGCCGATGGTGGTGGTGCTGAGGCCGGTGGCGGTGGCCAGTTGTGGTTGGGTGAGGCCGCGGATGACGCGCCAGTCTCCGGGGAATCGCTGGTCGTGGGGGATGTGGATCAGCGTTTCGAGGTCGAGTTTGAGGACGTCGGCGACGCGGATGAGGACGTCGATTTGTGGGCTGGAGCGTCCGGTTTCCCAGTTGTCGATGGTGGCGCGGCCTGTGCGGGCAAGGCGGGCGAGGTCTTGGCGGCTCAGGCCGGCGGCGGTGCGGGCCTTTGTGAGGGTCGCGCGGTCGAATCCGCGCATGATGCGCCTGCTCAACGGTGGTGTGGGGGGTCGTGTGGGCGTTTGTGGGTGGCGCTGGTGGGAGGCGTCATAGTTTTGCAGTGTGACCGATGGCATCCCATGTAGGCACATGATACCGTAGTACATTGTCGGTATAGATTAGCGTAGAAGGGGGTGATGAAGTGACCCTGACAGCGCAGGAAGTAGTGCCCGCACGAGCTCATCGACGGGAGGCTGTTGAAAACGGCTGTTCGCCCGCAGATCATTACCGCATGGGAACACAGCGAATCTCTGTCGACACGGATGCACTTCGCGCTGCCGCGGCCGGCAACGGTGCCAACGCCGATGTACTGAACGAATATCGCCAGGCGTGCGAGCAGTGGCTCGCCAACGCCAAGCAGCAGGTTCTGCACCACTACGGGCCGGTGGCAGCCCCGGTCGCTGATGCGCTGAACGACTTCTACACGGGCCTGGGTGACCAGGCGAGCACCACGACGGACCGTCATCGTGATTTGGAGGCTGCGCTGGATGCCGCCGCGCAGGGATACGACGGCACTGATTCGTCAGGAGCGACGGCGGTCCGCGCCGCAGGCGGTGTTGTGTAGGTGGCTGGTGTGCGTGTCGATCCCGCCTCGGCGGGCCCGCAGATCGCGGCAACGCTCAACGCGGCGGCCGCAGCACTGTCGGCACCAGCGCTGATCCCCCCGCCGCCGCCCGCCGGCACGGACCCGGTCTCGGTCGCCGCAGCGAACCACGTCGCGGTGAACTCGGGGCGACTGAGTTCCCAGCTGGCCGGTGGGATACCGCGCCTGGCTGCCGGTGCCAAGGCTGTGGCCGCTGCATTGCAGGCCTACGTGACCAACGATGCCCAAGGCGCAGCGATGGTCTCCGGCAAGGGCGGTGGCGCCGCGGCCGCCGCCGCGGCGATCGCCGGCATCGACATCCCCACCCCGCCCAGCGTCGCTATCCCCGACCTGCCGATCGACATGCCCGCCGCCTTGGCGGCCACCGTCGGCGAGCCCGACGTACTTGATACCGCCTTGCGCTCCGGTGCCGGGCAAACTGGACTGGAGGCCCACGCTCTGGCCTGGGACGGGGCCGCGAGCAACCTCACCGCCGCAGCGCAGTCCCTGCACTCACTGGCCGGGCAGCTGCCCGCGACCTGGGAGGGCAAGGACTCGACCGCGTTGGTGTCACGGCTGCAGGGCTTCGCCCGTTGGATGGACGAGTCGGCCAGCGCCGCCACCAGTCACGCGGCCTCGGCCAGGCAGGTCGGCGCCCACTGGAACACCGCCCTGGGCAGCCATCCCCGCGCCGAGGACTACGAGCAGACCCGCACCCAATATCTCGGCGCGATGTCGCGTGGTGACGCCGGCGAGGCCGCTCAGCGCGAAGGTGAGCTCATCGATATGAAAACGGCGTCGACGAAGGCGATCAACACCTACGGCGAGGAGGCCGGGGGAACCAACATGAAGTCGAAGCAACCCGGCGATTCCCCCCGGGTCAGCGGCGACGGTGACCCCCACGTTCCCAACAAGCCCGCCGAGGACTACGGCGCCATCGACACAGACGAATTGCTCTCCGGCGACGCCGCCGATGACGCGGGCGAAGCCACCGGCAAGGCCGCCGGCAATTCGATGGAGTCCGCGATGCAGATCCCCAGCCAGATCGCCAACTCCGTCGGGCAATCCCTCGGCAAAGCGGGCCAGCAGTTGCAGCAGGTCGGGCAGCAGGCCAGTCAAGCGGCAAGTCAACTCGGCAGCGGAATGGGCGGCTCGCCGTCGTCGGGCGGCATGGGGTCCGGCATGCCCCGAAACCCGTTGAGCAAGCTGGGTTCTGGAGGCAGCGGTCTTAGCGGCCTGGGTGGCGGCGGAGGCGGCGGGCGTACCTTGCCGGCGGGCCTGCCCGAGCAGCTCAGTGCGCCCCCGGCGGCCACGGCGTCGACGACCAGCACGGCCACGCCGATGGCGGGGGCCTCTGGGAGTGCGGGCCGGTCGGGCATGGGCGGCGGGATGATGCCGATGGGCATGATGCCGCCCGGGAGCCGCGGTGGCGAGGGCAAGGAGATCGACCGCAACGAGGAGTGGTTCCCCGACGAGGCCCTGGTGAAAGACGAAGCCGAAACAACCGAGCCGATCGCCGGGCAGCGCAAGCGCGTCCGCCCAACCGAGACATAGAAGGGCGTGCTGGTGGCATACCATCCTGCCGTTGCGGAGTACCTGGCGCAGAGTGAGCGTCTCAGCGATGCCCTGCGTGCGGCTCAAGCAGCGATGTTCGACGACCTTCGGGTGCGCCGGGCCGCGCCGTCTGAGCCCGATGTCATGCCCGAGATCGACGGCTACGGTGCGCTGACGAACCTGTTTCTGGGTGAGGGCGTCGCCGACCGGTATCGACCGGCGGAGCTTGAGGCCCTAGTCATGGACGGGCTGCGGGAATGCTATGCGGTGTGGGAGGAACGGCGCGAAGAGGCGGCGCGGGCCGCGGTGCCGGGCTGGGCGGAATTGGAGAAGTGGTTCGGCCCGTCGGCGCAGCAGGCCGCGGAAGCGCCGGCGGGCGAGTCAGATGATGCTGATGGATCGGCGCCGTGACCGCGCCGATGGTCACACCCGGGGAACTGGTTGCCGAATGCCTGACCGGGGGAGTACGCAAGCTCCTCGGAGGCGTTCACTCGCTGACGTCCTCACGAGTTGTGGTGGCGTGCACCGATTCTCGGTGGGTCCGTGTCAGATTCTCGGCGGAGCCGGGGCGTCTGCCGGCGCCCTGGGAGCCCGACGTCGAGCCGGGCTGGCTGCGGGCCCCCCGCGACGCCGAGCCGGGGTTGCGAGACTCCTCGGCTGATCCGGTGCTGGTGGTTGTCGGCGTCGGTGAGCAGCAGGTCGTCGCGGTCAACGCACTGGCGATCGACGAGATTGGGGTGACGTGCCGGGATCGGGAGTCCCTGATCGGGAACTGGTTGCTGCAGGCGCAGATTCAAGGCGCCGGAGGCGACACGGCCTGCATCGCCGGAGTTCGTCTGAGCGACAGCGCTGATGCCACCGTCGTGATCGCCGACCCGCTCGTCGACGGCGTCGAGCCAGGATGGGTTGACGTGATGGCGGTCGGGACATCCTGGCCGGTACGGCCCCTGCGGACACCGACGAAGGCCGCCACCAGTGACGAACCGGCGGCAAGCGAGGTCGGCGAGCCGGACGACACCGACGATGACGAGAAGGGCGAGACCGGCGACATCGAGATCGCCGATGGCGACGATGATCTCGAACTGTCCACGCCTGCAGGTGAAGCCGACAACGGCGACGAGACGGACGGGGCCGCCGTCGCGGGACTGGGGCCGGTATCGATGAGGCTGTTCGGCGACTTCGAGGTGACCGACGCTCAGGGGGTGGCGTTGCAGCCCATGCAGCAGCAGATCGTTGCCGCGATCGCACTGCTGCAGCCGATCACGACGCCGCAGCTGTGCCAGATGCTCTACGGGACCGAACGGCAGAAAAGCTTCCATGTCGCGATGAGCAAGATCCGTCGCCGCGGCGTGGCACCAGTGATGAGCGACGCCGGGTACAGCATCGACATCGACTCGGACTGGCGCAGATTCGTCGAGACCGCACAAGATCCCGCGACCGCGCCCACCGAGCAGCTCACCGCAGCTGCGGAGCTGATCACCGGCGAACTGTTCGGTGGCCACGCCCCGCAATGGGCCGCCGCGGTGCTTGCCCCGATGACAGGACTGATCACCGCGGTGTGCCGCGAACTGGCCGCCCGCCACGTCGATCAGCCCCAAACTGCCTTGTCCTACGCGCAGCGGGGCTTGCAGGTCGACCCCACCAACACCGAACTGACGGAGATCGCGACGATGCTCACCGAAGGGGCGTTTCCCAACGACGCAGACGGAGGTGAGGCCTCGTGAGCGGCGACGCCGACATCGAGGAGTTCTACGCCTCGGAGTTCACGGTCTACAACCCGTCAGGATCGGTCGGCGTCAGCTGCGATGGCCGCGGGCAGGTCGTGGCGCTGATGCTCGACGAGGAGGCGCTGCGCCAGGGCGAGATCGCCCTAGCCGATGAGATCGTCGCCTTGGCCGGCCTGGCCCGGGCCAAGTATCGGATGGGTCTTCGACTGCACACCCTGGCCGCCGTGGCCGGCGACGGCCCCAACGTCACCGACCGCACGGACCGCTTCTGCCGACGCGTCCAGAAACTCCCAACCCCTGAGGAATATCGAGACATGGAATCTGCCGAATTCGCAACGCGCTACTCAGATCAGCCGGGCGTGCTCGGATGAGCGCCGCAGCGGAGAACTTCCACGCCGGCGTTGCCGCACTGGGCGTCATCGACGGCGGCCACGCCGACCAGCGCCAGGCCCTGCACTACTTCACCGTCGCCAGCGACCTGGATCCGTCGATGTGCGACGCGTGGCTGGGCCGGATCCTGTGCGGCGACGCCGGCGGGGCCACGATGTACAAGGCGTGGCGCAGTCGCGCGTCCATGGGCGCCGAGGTCACCCGGATGGGTATCCACCCGTCCAAGCTGTGGGCCACCTTCGATCTGGGCATGGGCATCATCGGGCTGAATCAGGCCATCTATGACCAGTCGGCACTGACGGCGGCACTGGCCAGGACGCTGGTCATGGCCGATTCGCCCGACTACAGCGAGGCTATCGACACCCTCTCGGAGACCTCGCCGACCGCGGTCACCGAGTGGGTGCGGGCCGCCATCTACTACCGCGTCGAACGGTGGGCCGATGTCATCGGCACGCTCACGTCGAATGTGCGACTGTTCGACAAGGACCCGATGATCAAGATCGCCGCCGACCTGGCTGCCGGCATGGCGCACGCGCGCCTCGGGGAGCTCGACGACGCGTTCGGTCTGCTCAACGCCGCCCAGGACCAGGCCCGTCGCGTCGTTGAACCCGACAAGCAGCCCATCGTTTCGCAGGTGCTGGCCAGCGCGCAGTGGTATCTGGCCATGATCGCCCGTGAACGTGGCGACGAAGACCGGGCGCAGGCTCTGCTGCGGCAGGTGGCCGAGGAGGCTCCGTCGGCGGATGTCACCGCGGCGATCAACAACCCGGAGATCCGGCTGCAGATCACCACCCGCGAGGCCGTCGAACAGCGCACCGATCCGTGGGACCCCGCCACAGGGCCCAGTGCCGAAGACATCATGCGTGAGCGCAAGACCGCAGACCGCGCCGAGCTGCTCGCTGAAGCCAGCGCCGAACTCGACGCCCAGATCGGTATGTACGACCTCAAAGATCAGGTCAAGACGTTCCGGGCGACGATCCGGATGGCCGAGAAACGCCGTGAACTCGGCCTCAAGACGCCGGCGGCGGCCAACCACATGGTGTTCGTCGGGCCGCCGGGCACCGGCAAGACGACGGTGGCCACCGTGATCGCCAAGATCCTGTGCGGCCTGGGGATCGTCTCGAAAGACAAGGTGGTCGAAGTCCCCGCCAAGACCCTGATCGGCCAGCATCTCGGTGACTCCGAGGCAAAGACTCGTGCTGTCATCGCTGAGGCCATGGACGGTGTGCTGTTTCTCGACGAGATCTACACCTTGGTGAGCCAGGACAACAGTGGGTCCAACGCCGACAGCTTCGGCAAAGCCGTGATGGACACCCTGCTGACCCATCTGGAAAATGATCGCGGCCGGTTCGTGGTGATCATCGCCGGCTACGAAGCTGAAATCGACTACCTGCTTGCCAGCAACGCGGGAATATCGTCGCGGTTCGCCCATCGGTTCCGCTTCAACACCTACAGCCCCGATGAACTGCTCGAGATCGCCGAGTTTCTTGCCGCAGGTCGTGACGACGTGATCGCCCCCGCGGCCGCCGAGGACCTTCGAGAGGTATGCCGGCGCCTGTCGGGGATGACCACAGCCGACACCGGTCGCAGCGTGATCGACGCCGTCGGCAACGGGAGATTCATCCGCAAGGTCGTGGAAGCCAGCGAGGCCATTCGCGAAGTACGGCTCGACGAGGACCCTCCTGAGGTCTTCAACGAAGAGGCGCTGATGACGATTCAGCAAGCTGACATGCGCAAGGCGCTGACGAAGGTCCTCGCCGGCGAGTCGAGTGCCACCGGGATCGACTTGGCTGCGATCGTGTCGGGAGAGAACTGATGCCGTTCATCCCCACCTCGAAACTCCAGGTCAGCGGCTACAAGTTCCTGGTCACACGACTCAACCACGCACTCATGCGCTTCGAAACCTCGATGCGCCACGACCCGGCGCGGGGAACAGCGCTCGGCCAGACGATCGGCGTGGCCTTTATCTGCCTGATCTCGGTTGGGTGTGTGGCGATGGCCTACTTCAAGCCGCAGGGGCTCGGTAACGGGGCCCAGATCGTGCAGGCGCGAGACTCGGCGCAGCTGTTCGTCACCATCGACGACAGGCTGCACCCGGTGCTCAATCTCGTTTCCGCGCAACTGATCACGGGAACGGCCGACAAGCCAACACCGGTCAAGACCAAAGAGGTGCAGAGCCGCCCCCGCGGGCCGCTGGTGGGCATCCCCGGTGCGCCGGCCGAAGTCGTCCAACCCAAGGCGACCGATTCGTTGTGGACGGTCTGCGATGTCGTCGATCACCCAGACACCACCCATCCGGGCAATCACACCGCGGTGATCGCCGGCGCAACCCAGAGTGTCCTGACGGCCGATCCGGCCTCGGCGCGGATCGTGCAGGGACCCGATCAGGCGACCTGGCTGCTGAACAACGGTGTGCGGCGGCGCATCGACATCGGCGACACCGCCCTGATTCTGGGCCTGGGCCTGCAGCGGTTCCCCCGGATCGACATCATCAGCCGCGATCTGTTCAACGCGATCCCCGCAGCACGGCCGATCGGCTCGCCGGTGATCCCCGAAGCCGGGACACCCTCGCCGTATCCGGTGGCTCCGGGAGTGGTCGTCGGGTCGGTTCTGCGTGTGCCGCAGGCTGATTCGGTCACCTGGTATGTGGTGTTGGTGGAGGGGATACAGGAGATCCCGGAAGTCATGGCGTCGGTGATCCGCAACACCAACACGTTCGGGGCCAGTGTGGCGCCCACGGTGTCCCAGGACGTCGTAGCCAAACTCCCGTCGGCGGCGGGCTTGGACACCAGCGTCTTTCCGGAGAAGCCATTGCATTCGGCGGCGACCGTGACGCAGCCCGTCACATGCTGGCAATGGGTCAAGCGGGCCGGAGAGCAGCAGTCGAGTTCATCGCTGACGTTCATGGCCGGGTTGCCGCTCAACGACGAGCAGCGTGGTCTGTGGCGCCACGACCTGGTGTCGCGGCCCGGGGTGTCGATGTACAGCCCTCCCGGCTCAGGCTATTTCGTGCAGACCACCGGATCTGATCCGCGATCCCCGGCCCGTGAGACGCAGTGGTGGGTCTCGGATGCCGGGGTGCGCTACGGGCTGATGATTGCGGCGGATTCGGGCAAATCGGCGGCGGCCTCGCTCGGGCTCAGTATGCCCATCCAGGCGCCGTGGGCCGCGCTGGCGGTGCTGGCCAGTGGCCCGGGATTGTCGAAGGAAGCTGCGTTGATCAGTCAGGACACCGTGTCGCCGAGCCCTCTGGCGTCGGCTCTGAGTGGAGGGAACCCCCCGAAGTGAGTGTGCGGCCATGGATTCCCGTCCGCAGGACGGTCGCGGCGCCGTCGTCCAAGGAGATCAACCAAGCGATTCCGGTACCGGCGCCTCCTGAGATCAAGGAAGTCGTGCCGCCGCACTGGTTCCAGAAGGCTGTCCCGTGGCTGATGGTCATTGCCATCGTGGGGATGCTCGGCATCTTCTTAGCTTCCGGGGCCCGCCGCGTGAGCCCGATGATGCTGATGTTCCCACTCATGATGCTCATGGGTGGCGGCGGAATGATGGCCGGCCACGGCAACAGCGGCGGCCCCAACACCGCTGAGATCAACGGCCTGCGCCGCAAATACCTGGAGATGCTGACCAACCTGCGTCGCAAGGTCCACGGCCGCGCCAAGGACCAGTACGCCTACCTGGCGCACTTCGCGCCGCCGCCTGAGGCGCTGGCAGCAATGGTGGGCGGCCCGCGAATGTGGGAGCGCACACGCCCCCAAAATGACCCGACCTATATCGTGGCGCCGCGCGTCGGGGTCGCCACCCAGAAGCTCGGCGGCGGCATGACCATGGAGGACGCCGCACCAGAGACCTCGCTAGAGCCGGTCTCCCGAGTCTTCGGTGAACGCTTCCAGCGGGCGCACCAGGCGGTTGCGGGCATGCCCGTGGCGATCGACTTCAAGACCCACCGCGCCGTGCAGTTCTTCGGCCCCGGCGACACCATGGGCGCGATCCGGGCAATCCTGCTGCAACTGGCCGTGTTCCACCCACCCAACCTCGTGCTGATCGCCGTGGTCACCGAGGACCCCGAGGCCTGGGACTGGATCAAATGGCTACCGCACAACCAGCACCCGACCCGCCGCGACGCCCTGGGCACCGAGCGGATGGTCTACACGCGCGAGCAAGCCTCCACCGGGCTCGCCGACATCCTCGCCGGCCGCGGTGACTTCTCCACCGATGCCCAGTACACCGGCGCAAAGCCATGGCTGATCGTGGTCGCCGATCACCTCGGTGCGATCCCCGGCGCCGGGGAGGGCATGGAAGCGGTGACCGTCATCCGCCGCGGCGACAGCGAAGACGACCTCGAGGTCCTGGGTGCACGCGTCGAGGTCGACGTCGATGGGCGGGCCCGCAAGCGCAAGCTCAGTGCCGACGATCCGTTGACCAACTGGGCCAGTGCTGTCGACACCGTGGATGTCGCGCACGCCCGCCGCGTGGCGCGCGTCATGGCGCGCTGGCGTGCGGCCACCGATCAGCAGGCGGCCGCCGTGCGATCGCAGGCCGGTGGGGGTGTCCTCCAGAGCTGGGCGTCGGTGCACAACGTCGATGACGTGGGCACCATGGGGACCAGTCTGTGGCGGTCCTATGCCGAGGGTGACCCCGAGCGGATGCGCGTTCCGATCGGGTGGGGCAAGACCGGGGCGCCGATGATGATCAACATCAAAGAGGTCGCCGAGCAGGGGATGGGCTCACACGGCGTCATCCTGGGGACCACCGGATCAGGGAAATCGACCTTCCTGGTCAACATGATGCTCGCCCTGCTGGCCCACCACACCCCAGAGCAGCTCAACGTGATCTACGTCGACTACAAGGGTGATGCGACCTTCGACGGATTCGAGGGGCTCAACCACACCGTCGAGATCGTCTCCAACTTGAGCTCGCCCGACATGATTGACCGTCTCGAAGCAGTGCTTCGGGGTGAAGTCGAGCGGCGCCAGAAGCAGCGCAGCACGATGGGTGAGCTCAGCACCGGCAAGAAGTTTCGTGACGCCAAGACCTACCTCAAGGCGCGGGAGCGTGGCGCTGACATCCCAGCGTTTCCCACCTTGATGGTGGTGGTCGACGAGTTCACCGCGTTGCTCAAGGACCATCCCGAGTTCCGTGATGTCTTCGAGCACCTGGGTCGGCAGGGGCGGTCCGATCGGGTGTGCCTGGTGCTGGCGACTCAGTCTCTGGGTGGGGTGCCCGTCGGTCAGCTGATGAGCAACGCCGGCTGGACCATCGCTATGAAGACCGCAACCGCCATGGACTCGGCGTCGGCTATCGAAACCAAAGACGCCTACTACTTGGAAGAGGCCGGCGAGGGATACCTGAAAGTCGGTGGCGCAGAACCGGTCTACTTCCGTGGCGCCAACACCGAGGAGCACTATTTTCCGCCCGATGCCTCAGCTAAGGCGGCATCGGAGCGTCTTGAGGCCACCGGAGTGTCCGGCGTCGCGTCGTTCGGGGTGGCGGCGGTCCCGGTCCCGGGCCTCAACGACGCCTCCGACGAAGAGACGACCGTGGTGGTCCGAAGCAGTGAGGAGATCGCCGCCGCACCGGAGGTCGGCCAGGTCATCCTGCGGCAACTCGACGGTCAGGGCGAGCCCTGCCGGAAGTTGTGGCTGCCCCCGCTGCTGACGCCACGTCCGGTGGGGCAACTGGTGGAGGCCAGTGGACTGGTGGCCGGTGAGAAGGCGGTACTGAACCTGCCGATCGGCTTGCTCGACGTGCCGTTCAAGCACGCCCAGGAAGTGTTCAGCGTCGACCTGACGGACAGCAACCTGTGCCTGCTGGGGCGCAGCCGCTCCGGCAAGTCCGTGGCTATGCAGACCCTGGCGATCGCCGCGGCCAGACTCAACAGCCCCTCGCGGCTGCAGATCTACGGCCTGGACTTCAGCGGCGACAGCCGGCTGCTCGCGCTGGAAGACCTGCCCCACGTGGCTGGTGTCGGGGTGCATCGCGACATCGACGCGGTGTCGCGTGTGATCGCCGAAGTCGAGGAGGTCGTCAAGAACCGGGCCCAGCTGTTCCGCGAGCACCGGATCTCGAACATGGCCGCCTACCGCGATCGCCTGGTCGCCGGCACCGCGCCCGATGACGGCTACGGTGACGTTCTACTGCTGCTCGATGGCTGGGATGTCTTCAAAGAGAACCATGAGCCCCTCACGGCTTCGGTGGCCGCGCTGACCAACGGTGGGCTCGCGGTCGGTGTGCACGTGGTACTCGCTTTGCAGGTGCAGTCGAACCTGGGGCGCAACCTGAACCAAAGCTTCAGCACCCGAGTCGACTTCAAGCTCAACTCCCCGGAGCTGTCCGGAGTGAACAACAAGAGGCTGGCTGAATCGATCCCTGGTGACGTCCCTGGTCGTGCTCTGGATCTGGCGACCAACTTGCACCTGATGATCGGTGCACCTCGGCTCGACGATGTCGAGGCGGTCGACGATGCAGGCCTGCGGGATGCGATCGCGGCGATCAGCGCGCAGTGGAAGGGCCAGGAAGCTCGCCAGGTACGGGTGCTTCCCGAGCGGGTTATTTCCAGCGACCTGGCGCTGCCCGAGGACTGGAAGGGGTCGCGGTGGACTGTGCCGATCGGGCTCTATGAGAGGGACCTGACCACGGTGGCATTCGACTTCATGTCGGACCGCAACTTGACGATCTTCGGGAGTAAGGACTGCGGCAAGACGCACCAGATCGCGTCGATCATGAGCTTTTTGACCAGCAAGTTCACCGCCGATGAGGTCAAGTTCATCGTTGTCGATCTCAAGGGTTCCAAGCTGCTCGACTATGTCGACGAGGACTACGTGCTGCGGTGGACCGGTGAGCAGGAGGTCGCCAATCCTGAAGCCGCCAAGCCAGGGCAGCCACAGAGGATCACGCGGCAGGTGGCGCGGTCGGGGCTGATTACCAACCCGATGGAGCTGGCGCCGGCCATGGTCGAGGTGGCGCGGGCGTTGGAGAAGCGAGCACCGACGGGAACCGAGACCAGAGAGCAGCGTCGTAACCGGTCCTGGTGGAGCGGGCCGGAGATCTTCTTGTTCGTCGATGACTACGCGATGGTGGCCAACGCTGCGCCCCAGGCCTTTGCGCCGCTGGCGCCGCACTGGGGCAACGGTCACCAGCTGGGAATACACGGGGTTGTCGGGTGCCCGATGGCCCTGGCTAACCGGTTGCTCGGTTCCGGCAATTCACTGCCCAAGCTGACTAACGATGCCGGTGGTGCCGCCTTGATCATGGATGGGCTGAGGTCAGAGGGACCGGTGTTGAACCAGAGGCTTGAATCGCGACCCAAGGGACGCGGTGTGCTGTTGACCAACCAGGGGCGGGAGGTGATCCAGACTCCGGTCTTCGAAGCATTGGAAGACTGAGTGTTAACAAAAGATGTTCCCA
Organism: Mycobacterium sp. TH-M82; assembly: GCF_057473605.1. Classification (NCBI taxonomy): domain Bacteria; kingdom Bacillati; phylum Actinomycetota; class Actinomycetes; order Mycobacteriales; family Mycobacteriaceae; genus Mycobacterium; species Mycobacterium sp. TH-M82. Next base: position 90,028 of record NZ_JBYCKY010000239.1, read on the forward strand.
CGGCAATTAGTGGACTAGGTGGCTGGTGTTTTTCGCGTGGCGTTGACCGGGTAATCGGGTGCGGTCGGCGAGAATGGTTGGGTGAGTTTGGGTTTGACGCCGAAACAGGC